>DODI01000512.1:8599-8920 GCA_003509045.1 Planctomycetota bacterium
GCCACGCCCGATCACTGGCACGCGATCCCCGTGATCGCCGCGGCGCGGGCGAAGAAGGACATCTACTGCGAGAAACCGCTCTCCCTGACCATTCGTGAAGCCCGGGTCATGGCGGACACCGTTAAAAAAGAAGGCGTCATCTTCCAGACCGGCAGCCAGCAACGCTCCGAATGCGGCGGACGCTTTCACCGCGCCTGCGAGTTGGTGAGAAACGGACGGATCGGCGAGATCAAGACCGTCCATGTCGGGGTTGGTGGGCCGTCACAAGATTGCAATCTTCCGACACAGCCAACGCCGAAGGATGCCGACTGGAATATGTGG
>DODI01000351.1:0-7159 GCA_003509045.1 Planctomycetota bacterium
CAAGTGCCACAACCACCCGCTGGAGAAATGGACCAACGACCAGTACTACTCCTTCGCCAATCTCTTCGCCCGGGTGCGCGTCAAGGGCAGCGGCGACAACCGCACCCTCTTCACCGCCTCCCGTGGCGACCTCCTGCAGCCTCGTACCGGCAAGCCGCAGCCTGCCGCGCCGCTCGATGCCCCCGCCATACCGGCCGACTCTGGCGCCAACCGCCGCGAGGTCCTTGCCGGTTGGCTCACCTCGCCTGAAAATCCTTACTTCACCCGCTCGATCGCCAACCGGATCTGGGCCAATTTCTTCGGCCGCGGAATCGTCGAGCCTGTCGATGACCTGCGCGTCTCCAACCCCGCCTCGAACGAGCCCCTGCTCGCGGCCATCGCCGCTCACCTCGCAAAGAATAAATATGATCTGAAGGCCCTCATGCGCCTGATCCTCAGAAGCGAGACCTACCGCCGCAGCAGCGTGCCCCTTGAACGCAACCGCGAGGACCAGAGCTACTATTCGCGCTACTACCCGCGCCGCATGATGGCCGAGGTTCTCTACGATGCCATCGTCTCTGTTACGAGCGTCTCGAGGCGCTTCGACAACATCACCAACTTCGACGGAAGCACCCGGAAAACCGGGTTCTATCCCGAGGGCACCCGCGCCCTGCAGCTCTACGACTCCTCGGTCACCTCTTATTTCCTCAAGGCCTTCGGGCGCAATGACCGTGAGATCACCTGCGAGTGCGAGCGCTCCAACAAGCCGAGCATGGTGCAGGTGCTGCATCTGTCCAACGGCAACGCCCTCAACGACCGGCTCAGCGCCAAGAAGGGCCGCGTCAGTGAACTGCTGGCGAAAGAGAACCCGGAGATCATCGATGAGATCTACATGCTCTGCTTCAGCCGTAAGCCTGGAGAAAATGCGCGCAAACGAATCACCGAGCTCTTCGCCGGGACTCCACCCGAAGAAAAACGCACGGTGGTCGAGGATCTCTTCTGGGCCCTGATGACCAGCCGCGAATTCCTTTTCCAGCACTGAGAACCATGAAAAAACTGATCCTGCCCATCCTGTTCGTCGCCTGCTCGACACTGACCGCCCGCGGCGCCGAGCTTGATTTCCATCGCGACGTGGCCCCCATACTGCGTGAGTACTGCGCCGGCTGCCACAACGACGACGAGCTCAAGGGGGAGTTCTCACTCGAGACCTGGAAGCTGCTCATGAAGGGCGGCGAAGACGGCCCCTCGATCAAACCAGGCGACGCTGAAGGTTCCCGGCTTATCCAGCTTCTGGGCGGAAAGAAAAAACCCTATATGCCGCCGCGCAAGAAGGCTCAGCCCTCTGCAGCGCACATTGAAACATTACGCGCCTGGATCGACGCGGGCGCGAAAGGCCCCGAAAACGACCTCTCCATCCTCTCAACCCTGAGCGTTCCCGAGCTGGCAGCGGCCGAAAACGTCGAGAAGCCCATCACCGCCCTGGCCTTCTCCCCCACCGGCACCCGGGCCGTGGCCCGCTTCACCTCGGTGAAGGTCGGCAAGCAGGCGCTCGCCGGACACCCCGGAAAGATCAACTCCATCTCCTTCTCTAAAGATGGCAAGCGAGTCGTGACCGCCACCGGCGTCACAGGGCTGAGCGGAGAGGCCTTCCTCTGGGATGTAGAAACCGGCAAGCTCATTCGCAGGTTCACCGGTGAGCATCGCGACATCCTCTTCGATGCCGAGCTCTCTCCCGATGGGGAGATCCTCGCTACCGCGGGCTACGACCGTTCGATCAAGGTATGGGAAACCGGCAGCGGCAAGCTGCTGCGTACCATCGAGGGACACAACGGCGCCATCTACGACATAGCCTTCAGCCCCGATGGTTCGGTGCTCGCCAGCGCCGGCGGCGATGCCTCGGTCAAGCTCTGGCAGGTTTCCACCGGCCTGCGCCTCGACACCCTGGGCCAGCCCACCGGCGAACAGTTCAACGTCGCCTTCACTCCCGACAGCCGGTTCATCGTCGCCAGCGGCGCCGACAAACAGATTCGCCTCTGGAAGTGGATCAGCAAAGAGAAACCGCGGGTCAACCCTCTCGTCCTGGTACGCTTCGCCCATGAAGACGAGATCACCAGCTTCGTCATCAGCGGGGATGGATCACGGCTTGCTTCGAGTTCGGCCGACCGCACCGTCAAGACCTGGTCGCTGCCGGGGCTCGAGCCCCTGCAGACCTTTGATAAGCAGAGCGATGTCGTCGCCACCCTGGCCTTCACCCCGGGAGAACGCTCCCTCTTTGTCGGGCGTCTCGACGGTTCCAGAGAGAGGCTGAAACTCGAAAAAAGAGCAGCTGGCGGAAAGCTCAGTCCTGTGGAGACCGCTCCCGCCGCAGCGAGACCAGCCGGAGAAAAGGCGGTCGCTGCCGCCGAGAGCGAGCCCAACGACAGCAGGGAAAAAGCCAACACGATCCAGCTGCCGGCCATGGTCAGCGGGGTGATCGAGGATGCCGACGGCCGGGATGCCGACCTCTTCCGCTTCAGCGCGAAGGCCGGTGAAGAGTGGGTACTCGAGATCAACGCGGCGCGCAGTAAATCGATGCTCGATTCGAAGATCGAGGTGCTTGATTCCGATGGCAAGCCCATCGAACGGCTCAAGCTCCAGGCCACGCAAAAAAGCTGGCTCACCTTCCGCGGTAAAGACTCCAATACCACCGGCGACTTCCGGCTCTTCAAATGGGACGAGATGACCGTCAACCAGCTGCTCTACGTCAACGGCGAGGTGGTCAAGCTCTGGCACTACCCACGCGGACCCGACAGTGGCTACATCGTCTACCCCGGACGCGGCAACCGCCAGGGCTTCTACGACACGACGCCGCTGGCCCACCCGCGCGGCCAGAACGCCTACATCGTCCAGCCCCTGCCCAGGGGCGTCGAGCCGGTCGCCAACGGCCTGCCCGCCATCTCGATCTACTACGAGAACGACGATGAGAGCTACCGGCGCCTCGGCAGGGACTCCAAGCTGACCTTCACCGCCCCCGACGATGGTGAATACCTCGTACGGGTCTCCGACGTGCGCGGACTGCAGGGCAAGGACTACAAGTACACCCTGAACATCCGCCCGCGAAAGGGCGACTTCTCGGTCAACCTCGGAACCATACCGGCCGGCGTTCCGAAAGAAGGCGGCCGCGAGTTCAGCGTCAGCTGCCAGCGCTTCGACGACTTCGATGGGCCGATCCGCGTCGATATCACCGAGGCGCCTCCCGGCTTCCGCGTCACCACGCCGATCGTGATCGAGGCCGGCCAGACCCTGGCCTACGGCGCTGTTTACCACGATCCCCTCGCCGTTAAAAAGATCGCAAAGGCGAAGGTCATCGAACCCAACCCCTCCATCAGCAAGCTCTCGTGGAAGTTCTACCACGGCCAGTGGCCGAAGGTGCCTGACTGGAGCAAGCTGAAGCCCGTGAAGTCCGGCGAGCTCGACCACGGCTTCATCGACATCGGCATGGCCGACCGGGCCGACTACTACGGCTTCCACTTCGAGGGAATCCTCGATGTAAAGAAGAAGGGCTCGTATGAGTTCATCCTGGCCTCCGACGATGGCTCGCTGCTCTTCATCGACGGCAAAAAGATCGTCGACGTCGATGGCCTGCACTCCAACGAGCGCAAGACCGGCAAGTTCGACCTCGAGCCAGGCAAGCACCCGATCAGCGTCAGCTTCATTGAAGCCACCGGCGAAGCCGAGCTCTACCTCGGCTGGAAGGGCCCCGGCTTCGGAGAGACTCCCCTCTCCCTCACCAGCTCAGATCCTGACTGGGCACGGGTCAACGCCACCGCCATGGTCGACGGCCGCGAGGTGGAGCGCCCCGTCAACCTGCTCACCGGCATCAAGCTCGGCGGCAAGCCCAGCCTGCGGGTCAACGTGGCGCGCGCTGGAAACGAACCGGTAAAGAAGGAATCCATGGGCTCGCTGGAGAAGCCTCTCGAGCTGACCATCGCACCGGGCGAAACGATCTCGGCGCGGGTCATCATCGAACGCGGCAACTTCAAGGGTCGTGTCAACCTCGGCGGCTTCGACTCGGGCCGCAACCTTCCCCATGGCGTCTACGTCGACAACATCGGCCTCAACGGCCTGCTCATCGTCGAGGGCCAGAGCGAGCGCCAGTTCTTCATCACCGCCGATAAATGGGTCGAAGAGACCACCCGCCGTTTCCACATCCGGGCCGCTCCTGAAAACGGCCTCATCACCCCGCCAATCCTCCTGCACGTACGCAGGAAGTAGGCAAACGGCGGGTCTTTTCGTAAACGGTGCAGAGGCTTCCGTCCGCAGACGCATTCGATCTTTCCCGTCGATGGTTTTTTCCGCATAATAGGGGTGTCAGTACTCTCAAGAGGGGAAACTGCCCGTGCTATCGATACCCGGCGATCGAATCAACGGCTTCTGCGACGGCCTGTCGCGGAGAAACTTCCTCAGGATCGGCTCCCTGGGGCTGGGTGGTCTTTCGCTGACTGACTTGCTGCGCGCTGAGGCCGCCGCCGGAAAAACCGAACAGCAGAAATCGGTCGTCATGATCTACCTGCCGGGCGGACCGACCCAGCACGAGACCTTCGACCCGAAGCCGGACGCGCCGAGAGGAATCCGTGGCTCCTACAAGCCGATCAGTACGAAGATCCCGGGCGTCCAGTACTGCGAGCTGCTGCCGAAGCTCTCGGCCATGGCCGATCGGTTCTCGGTGGTGAGATCGCTCGTCGGCATGGACAACCGACACGAATCCTTCCAGTGTTATACAGGCCAGTCGGGCGGACGCCCCGGGGACAACGAGCCCGCCGGTGGGTGGCCGGGCTTCGGCTCGCTCGTCTCGAAGGTGCTCGGACCCGGCCCCGGCGGCGCCATGCCCTACATCGACGCCTCGCCTGAGATGAGCTACCGCCCCTACCGCAACCGAGGCCTTCACGATGCCTCCGGCGAGGTTTCCTGGCCGGGTTTTACCGGCCCGGAGCATATTCCCTTCGCGCTCGAGGGTGACGTCAAGAAGGACCTGGTGCTCAACGGAGTCGACCTCGCCCGGCTCAACAACCGCCGCGGGCTGCTGACGGCGCTTGGCCGCTACCAGAAGCGACTGGATAACGGAGGGCTCGACAGCTACCAGGAGCAGGCCTTCGGGCTGCTGACCGCCAGTCGGCTCGCCGAGGCTCTCGATATCGAGAAGGAGCCGAAGAAGGTACGCGAGCGCTACGGGAAGACCCAGCAGACCGACAAGGCTTTTGGCGGCGCCCCCCAGAGCGCGCAGCACCTGCTCTTGGCGAGGAGGCTTGTCGAGGCGGGAGTGCGCTGCGTGACCGTAGCCTTCGGAGCCTGGGACTGGCACGCCAACCGCGAGGGCACCATCGAGTACCTGTCGAAGAAATACCTGCCTGTCTTCGACCACGCCGTGGCGGCCTTCCTCGAGGATCTCGAAGAGCGTGGCCTGCTCGAAACAACGACCGTCATCGCCTGGGGAGAGTTCGGCCGCACGCCGAAGATCAACGCCAAGGGAGGCCGCGACCACTGGCCCGGAACGCAGTCGGTGCTGCTGGCGGGCGGCGGCATCCAGGGCGGACGCGTCATCGGCGAAACCGACAAGATCGGCAGCGTTCCCTCAAGCCGCCCAGTGCACGTCCAGGAGATCTTTGCCACCCTCTACAACAACCTCGGCATCGATGTCAACAACACCAAGGTCCCCGACCTGACCGGACGCCCGAGGTACCTTGTGACAGGCAACAGCCAGCCCATCGCCGAGCTGTACTGAGCCGCCTCACTCCTGGATGTCGTAGACGAGGATCTTCTCGACAAGCGGCAGCAATACGTCATTCTTTGCCCGTTGATGAATGGGATGAGCGAGATATTCCGCCAGGCGGCGCTCGTCGGGTACCACCACAAGAATCCCCACGTCAAAGCTGTCATCGACGATATCCCGCTCGCTGGCGACGGCCTTGCCGGCCTGCACGTCAAGCACCCCGGGAATGTCCCGGAACGACCTCGAAACCTCGATGATCTTCGCCTGCTGCTCAGCGTTCCCCGCATCCTTGAGCCAGATCAGCACGACATGCTGCAGGGCGCCGTCGTGTCGCAAACCGAGGCCTGTGCAGCCGGTAGAAGCCAGGAGCGTGAGAAGGAGTAAGTATTTCATCTCCGGCCAATAATCCTCAGCGCAATGTACGGGACAAGATTCAACAGAAAGACGCTCAGCTTGTAGAAGCCAAGGAGCTGGTAGTGAAGCTCATCGAAGCGCTCCGGAGACAGCCCCGGGAACATGGAACTGTGGGTCTGATAGATAAAATCATGGGCCAGCAGGAATCCGAAGAACCATAACATCAGGAACCCGAAGTTGATCACCGTGCACCACCCCAGAATCCCGCGAAAATCTTCTTTGGTCATTATCCCAATCTCCTAACCAAAAGCTCATTGGATGAATTTCAAAGACTACCTTAACCACTCAAGGTACTTGTCTGAAAGCGCCTTCACGCTACGGAAGGAGCCCTTAGGGCAGAGCTCCAGGAGGCCCTTGAGGTCGCCATATTTTACCGCGCCGGGGATGAAGTCGGGGTGGCGGTAGTTTTTGATGCCGGCGAAGGTGAAGTCGGCGATTTCGAGGACGGCCTTGGAGACCGCGGAGCCGGCTATGGCCAGGGCGGCAGCGGCCGGGGGGGCGGCCCCGGCTGTGGCTACGAAGTGGACGGGGAGCTTCGACTGCTTACCCGCCAGGGCGATGAGGCTGAGGATGTCGTGGGTTCGGCGAGCGAAGACCGAGTGGTTGTAGCCGTGGGTGTAGCCGGCGTATTCGCGCCGGTTGCGGACGGTCGGGGTCTGGGTGAGGGTTTTACCGCCCGGCATAAACTCTCCCTGGAGGAAGAGGTCGGCTGTGATGACGCGAGAACCCTGGGAGAGGATCTTTTTGACGCCCTCGACGGGCTTTCCGGCAGCGTCGAAGAGACCGTCCTTGCCTTTGCCGTGCAGCCAGATGACGGTCGAGGTGGCCTTGCCCTCTGGCTCGATGGTGACGACAGGGATGACCTCGCCCTTCGCCGGGAGGCTCAGCTTGCCATTCTCAAAATCGAGGTCGGCAGCGGCGGGGAGCTCGCGGCCGATCAGAATCTTCCAGGCGTTGCGAACAGTGGCGCGGCGACCCTTGTCGCTCATGGCGTCGAGGATTTTTGAGTCCTGGTCG
>DODI01000458.1:0-7900 GCA_003509045.1 Planctomycetota bacterium
GACGCGCAGGATTTAGGATCCTGTCTCTTCGGAGGTGGGGGTTCAAGTCCCCCCTCTCGCACCATTTTTTCCCGCTCGCGTAGAGCTAGCGCTCCGCCCGTCCCTTGCCGCGGCTGAGCTCCTGGTAGCGGCCCGGCATCAGGTTCTCGAAGGTCTCCGTGAGACCATCGGCCCAGCGCACCTTGGCCTGGACTCCGCCGCCCGGGCCCCCGCCAAGACCGAAGACCACCCTGGAATCATTGGCCGCCAGGTAGCTGGCCGCGCTACGTACCTCCGCGACCCGGGTCCGTCCACCGGCCGTCAGCTCGACCCGGCTCCCGTAGGCATCCCGATTGCAGAGACCGCCTCCTCTGAGCACCAGGCCAACCCAGGATTTCTTTCCATTCTCGACCGTGTTGTTCCTGAGCAGAACACCGCGCTGCGCCAGGTTCACGATGTAGGCATCGAGATCCCCATCATTATCAAAATCACCGAAGGCTGCTCCTCTTCCCACAAATCGTTTCGAGAACCAGGCCCCGGACCGGGCCGAGACATCCTTGAAACGTCCGCGGCCATCGTTCTCCAGCAGCTGGTCGGACTGTTCGTAGCTGAGACCCTTGCCGGGCTGGAGCTCTGCGATAAGCTGAACGATATGCCCGCGAGTGACATAGATGTCGAGATCCCCATCCAGGTCGTAATCAAAGAGCTTCGTCCCGAAGCCCAGGGGCTTGTAGGTCGCCTCGACAAGCCCCGCCTTGTAGGTTCCATCGAAGAAGAAGCCATCTCCCTCACCCCTGTAGAGCGTATCTGTCTCTTCAGCGTAGTTGGTCATGAAATAGTCCATGTGACCGTCTCCATCGACATCTCCGCCGTCAATGCCCATGCAGGCTTCGCTGCGGGCGTGGGAGTTGAGAGCGACCCCAGCCTCGAGAGCAGCATCCTCAAAGCGGCCCTTACCAAGATTGCGCCAGAGAAAATTCGGTACCGAATCGTTGGCAACCAGGAAGTCGACATCACCGTCCCCATCGTAGTCGGTAGGAAGAACCCCCAGCCCCTTCGCCATGATCCTCCCGGTGCGGGTCACTCCCGCGGATTTCGAGATGTCCTCGAACTTTCCACCACCCCTGTTGATGAAGAGCGAATCAGGAGCCCCATCGTATTTGTTCGGATGGCAATAGGACGGCAGCCTCCGTGAATTACCCGTGCAGGCCTTGTGAACCAGGGTGTCGTAGATCAGATAATTGGTGACGAAGAGGTCCAGCAGTCCATCTCCGTTGACGTCGGCAAAGGCCGCGCTCGCGCTCCAATACGGACACTCGACTCCGGCCTTGCGCGAGATGTCGGTGAAGGTTCCATCTGCATTGTTTCGGTAGAGGGCGTTGCGGCCGAAATTGGTGACGTAGAGATCCTGGTCTCCATCGTTATCGATGTCCCCGACGGCCGCGCCAGCGCCATATCCCCGATCGGCGACTCCCGCCAAAACGCTCACATCTGTAAACTTCCCATCGGCTCCCTGGCGGTAGAGAACATTGGCCTGCGCGCCCGCCTTGCCGGCCCCGGCGGAGTCTCCGTGCCCCTGGACCAGGTAGAGATCCAGCAGGCCATCTCCATCGTAGTCGAACCACGCCGCCCCGCCGATCATCGACTCGGGCAGCAGCTTCTTGCCCACGGCGCCATTGACGTGCAGAAAAGAGATTTTTTTCTCCTCGGTCACATCCACGAAAGCATCCGCCGCCTCGCCGCCCGCAAACGGATAAAAAACGCCTGAAACGGCAAAAAGCGTCAATGCTACCCGCAAAGAAGCGCCGTTGCCCTTCAGCTGAGATAAACGGAACATGCTGATACCAGACTCTGCTTTGACTTCCGGCTCCCCGGGTTCTAAATTTTCCTGTCCGGCGCCGCGACCGAAACCGCGCTCCCCTTCAACAGGTGACACCTTGATTCTACCAATTTCCCATTCAACTGCCACCAACAGAGCCCTGGGACTGGCCATTACCGCTGTGCTGGTAATCCTGCCCCTTTGCGGCTGCAATCCCGACCCGGGACCAGGCGCCGGGGATTCTTCCGGCGCGCCGGGAGCCGCCTCGGGCGGCACCATGGAACACGCCAGGATGCTGGTCAATTCAGGCAGGGCCAGGGAAAGTATCTCGATCCTCAAACAGCTCGGCGACAAGACCGGCCCCGAGGCCCACGCGATCCTGGCCCGGGCCTACCACCAGACCATGAGGTGGAACCTTTCTATCAAATCATCCGAGGCCGCCCTGGCGACCCGTCCGAACGACACCGACCTGCTCTACCTGAAGGCCGACAGCCTGCGCAACATTGAGGAGCCCCAGGCCGCCAGGGAGCTCCTGGAGACGATCCTGAAGCGAACCCCTGAGCATTGGGAGGCCAAGCTCTCACTCGGACGCATCCTCCAGAGAATGACCAGTCCGGACAAAGCGATCGAGCTGTTCGAATCCTACCTCCAGGAGGCCCCAGCGAACCATTACCTCGCGGAAGAGGCCCGGCTGGAATACGGCAGAGCCCTGCGCTCGGTAAGGCGACACCAGGACGCGGCGGACCAGTTCGCTGTCCTCCTCGAGAGAGAACCCAGCAACAACATCTACTATTCCGAACTCTCCAGCACGCTCTACAGGATGCGCCTGCGGCCGCAGGCAAAACTGCTGGAGGAAATCTACAGGGTATTCTCCGAACAGGCTTTCGAAGAGCATGTTGAAAAGGGACTCTTCTCCAGCGGACGTGACGGAGTAGCGATGGGCCAGCGCGCCTGGAACAGGCGCAACCAGAAGCGCTTCCTCGAATCCTTCGCCGCCTACGAAGAGGCCCTGGCGCTCAACCCGGCGGACCCGAGAATCAAGATCTACTTCGCTGACCTGTGCCTTAAATTCGAACGTCACCAGCAGGCCCTCGAGATCATCGAAAACGGAATTCGGAACCCGCGCGGGCCGCTCTCTGGACTCTTCGCCTCGCTGGGAAAGATTCACCTTTTCGCCGGGCGTGATCAACAGGCCGCCGCGGCGCTCAAGCAGGCCATCGAGGCCCTGCGCCAGGAAGGTAACCTGGGGGGCTACAACAGGGGGCAGGCCGATGGGCTCGCCCTCTACAACAACCTGGCCGAGGCTTTCATCCACCTGGAGGACTACGCTGGAGCGAACAGAATCCTAGCCGCCACGCGCAAGGCCGGAGCGGAAAACTCGCGGCATCTCTACCTGGCTGGAAAGCTGTCACTTCAAAGCGGCCAGGCAGCAGCTGCCCTCGCCTATTTCGAGAAGGCCCTCCGGGTTGGAGACAGCCAGAAGGGAGCCCTTGCCCCCTGGAAAGCGGCGGCCCTCGCCCGGGAAGGGAAAACGGCCGAGGCTCTTTCCATCCTGCTGAATCCCGGAACGTATCCGGCTGACACGAAGCTCCTTGATATCGTCCTGGCGGCCCTGCCCCCGAAACACCCCGATCGTGAGAAGTTGGAGAGTCTCAAGACCCGCAGCCAACTGGCCGCCCAGCACATCTCAGACCTCCAGGGCAAGCTCCAGGGTCTCAAACTTCGCGATGCCGGCTGCGCCAGGATCCTCTCCGAGCTCGGCGACACCTATGAGAAGCAAGACAACCCCGCGGCCCTTGACTACTACTTCCTGGCAAGCGACATCGACTCCTCAAAGCCCGCTGTGCTGAGAAGGCTCCTGGGAAAGCTCACAGAAAAACGGCATTATTTTACCCGCATGCGGCTGTTGAGAAGGCTGAAGGAGGCCGCGCCTGATGACCTTCAGGCTCTTGCCAATCTCTCGAGCATGTATCTTGACCTGCATGTCAGGCTCAGCGAAGCTCGCGACATGGCGCTTCGATGCCTTGAGGCCCGTCCGGATCCGGACTCGCATCTCCTGGCCTCCCGCGCCTCCCTCCTGCAGGGAGACAGAAAGGAAGCGCGCCGGCTGCTCGAGAAAGGTCTCGAGCTCGCGCCTGGAAACGACCGCCTGAAGAAGGCTCTCGAAGAGGCCGCAGACAGGTAAGAGCCTCGCCTCGATGCGAGGAAAATTATCTCCTTCCCCCTGCTGGCCTCTCTGCTACGATAGCGGGCCGCGTGACTCGGAAAGAAGACGCGGAGCGCTCTCCTCGAGCAATCCGCCAGCGACCCACCGGCAGGTCATTTCCTGTAAATCTCCACCCCCACAACGATACCCATCATGAAAACACCTCCCCTTGCAACGCTATTGATCTGGCTCGGATTCATGTCGGCGACCTCCCTCGCTACGGCAGATGAACGCATTTCAGCTCTCTTCCTCGGCGACAATGGACACCATCGTCCTCTCGAGCGGGCCCGGCAGCTGATCCCCGTTCTCAAACCCCGAGGAATCGATATTGAGTACACCGACCGGGTCGAAGACCTCAACCCCGACAAGCTGGCCTCCTACGATTGCCTGATCGTCTACGCCAACATTGGAAAGATTACCGAGGCCCAGGAAAAGGCTCTCCTTGACTTCGTTGAGGAAGGAAAGGGCTTCGTCCCCCTGCACTGCGCCTCCTATTGCTTTCTCAACTCGCCGAAATACATCGCGCTGGTAGGCGCCCAGTTCAAGCGGCACGGAACCGGGGTCTTCCACGTCGACAACATCCAGCCGAAGCATCCGATCATGAAAGGGTACCAGGGCTTCGAGAGCTGGGACGAGACCTATGTGCACGCCCATCACAACGAAAAAAACCGCACCGTTCTCGAGACCCGCAAGGAAGGAAAAACGGACGAACCCTGGACCTGGGTTCGAACCCGCGGCCGCGGAAGAATCTTCTACACCGCCTGGGGGCACGACCAGCGCACCTGGGAGCATCCGGGCTTCCATGAGCTTGTGGAGAGAGGCATCCGCTGGAGTACGGGCGAGGACAAGTTCTCCCTGTCTCATAAGCGCAAGCCGCACGGCGGGCTGAAACCCTTCGATTTCAAGAGCGCCGAGCTTCCCAACTACCTGCCCAACAGGCGCTGGGGAACTCTTGGACAGGACCTCAACCGGATGCAGAAACCGGTCTCCCCTGCCCTCTCACAGAAACACATGGTGCTGCCGAAAGGGTTCGAGGCGAGGCTCTTCGCGGCGGAACCGGACATCACCAAGCCGATCACCATGACCTGGGATACGCGGGGAAGGCTCTGGATCAGCGAGACGACGGACTATCCCAACGAGATCAAGCCCGAGGGCAAAGGGGAGGACCGGATCAGGATCTGTGAAGACACCGATGGAGACGGCCGGGCAGACAAGTTCACCGTCTTCGCCGACAAGCTGAGCATCCCGACGAGTCTCTGCTTCGCCGGCGGAGGCCTCCTTGTCCACCAGGCGCCCCACACCCTCTTCCTGCGCGACACCGATGGCGATGACAGGGCGGATGAACGAAAGGTTCTCTTCAGCGGCTGGTCTACAGGCGACACCCACGCGGGACCGAGCAATATGCACTGGGGCTTCGATAATTGGATCTGGGGGATCGTCGGCTACTCTGGCTTCAACGGAAAAATAGGGGAAGAACAGCAGCGCTTCTCCACTGGCTTCTACCGGTTCAAGCCGGATGGATCGAGAGGCGAGTTCATTCGCAACACCAACAACAACTCCTGGGGCGTGAGCTTCAGCGAGGAGGGTGTCGTCTTCGGCTCGACCGCCAACCGGAACCCGAGTGTCTATATGCCGATTGCCAACCGCTACTACGAGGCGGTGAGGGGCTGGTCGTCGAAGCGTCTCGACACGAGCTCGCAAACCGCCCGCTTCTACCCGATCACGCCGAACGTCAGGCAGGTAGATCATCACGAGAACTTTACCGCGGCGGCAGGACACGCGCTCTATACCGCCCGCAGCTACCCGAAGCACTATTGGAACCGCGCGGCCTTCGTCAACGGACCGACCGGCCACCTCGTCGCCACCTTCCTCATCGAAGGCATCGGCAGCGATTACCTGACTCGCAACAGCTGGAATCTGCTGGCAAGCGATGACGAATGGACGGCACCGATCATGTCCGAGGTCGGCCCCGATGGCATGGTCTGGATGATCGATTGGTACAACTATATCGTCCAGCACAACCCCACCCCCAGGGGCTACAGGAACGGAAAAGGCAACGCCTACGTAACTCCCCTGCGAGATAAGGTTCACGGCCGCATCTACCGGCTGGTCTACAATGGCCGAAACGCCTACAGACCCCAGGATCTCCAGAAGGCGAGCCCCGCCCAGCTGGTCGCCCAATTATCCAACAACAACCTCTTCTGGCGAAAGAACGCCCAGCGCCTGCTGGTCGAGAGAGGAAACCTCGATGTGGTGCCGGCCCTCAGCAGGCTCGCGGCTGACCGGAAGGTCGATGAGATCGGCCTCAATACCGCCGCGATCCACGCACTCTGGACGATGCACGGAATCGGCGCGATGGATGGTTCGGTACCCGCGGCTACCGGGGCAGCTCTCGGAGCGCTGGGACACCCTTCAGCAGGAGTCCGCCGAACGGCTCTCAAGGTGGCGCCTCGCACAGACACCAGCTCAAGAGCCATCATCAAGGCCGGCAGCCTTCGCGATCCGGCTGGACAGGTTCGCCTGGCGGCATTCCTCGCCCTCGCGGAAATGCCTCCGTCAAAAGACGCGGCCGCGGCAATCGCCGCCGCTATCAACCTGCCGGCCAACTCCGGCGACCGCTGGATCCCCGACGCTGCGACCAGCGCCGCCGCCCGGCATGACATTCATTTCCTCCAGGCCGTGGCGGGCTCGCCGGAGGCGACCCGGCAGGACGCCAGGCAGCTCGAGCTGATCGAGCGAATCGCCGAGCATTACGCCCGCGGCGCCCCGGTCGGGAATGCCGGAGAGCTGGTCCTGTCCTGCGCCGGGACGAAGCGCTTGATCGCGGACCCCATCGTCCGCGGCCTGGCGAAGGGATGGCCGCAGGGACGCGCCGTGAAATTCAACGCCGCAGAGGAAAAGGCGCTGGCAAAGGTACTCACCCGGATCTCGGGGCCGGTCAAGGGACAGCTCCTCTCCCTGGCCGCCCGCTGGAAAACCACAGCCCTCGACACCCATATCGAAGAGGTCATCTCGGGCTATGTGAAAACGATGACATCTCCCGAGGCCCCGGAGAAGGACCGAATCGAGGCCGCCTCCGAGCTGGTCTCCTTCCATGGAGGCGACAAGAACATAGCGAATGAGATCATCGACGAGATCACCCCGACCGCCTCGCCCTCCCTCGCAAAAGGCCTTCTCGGGGCGGTATCGAAAAGCCAGGCGCCCGGTGTCGGCCACTCCCTGCTTGGTAAATACGATTCGTTGACCCCTGGAACGAAGCAGGAAATTCTCCGGGTCGTACTGAAGCGAGCCGACTGGTCGCGAAGCCTGCTGGAAAAATCGCAGAAGGATGGCCTCGATCTCTCGGCGCTGACCCTCGACCAGAAGCAGGGCCTTGCCCGTCACCCGGACAAGGGAGTGGCCGCCCTCGCTCGCGAGCTGCTCGCGAAGGCCGGCTCGCTCCCCAACCCGGACCGCCAGAAAGTGATCGACAGCCTGCTCGCGATAACCCGCAAGCCTGGAAACGCGGGCAACGGCAAGGAGCTCTACAAGAAACTCTGCTCGAAATGCCATGTGCACAGCGGTGAAGGCAAGAACATCGGACCAGAGCTGACCGGCATGGCGGTCCATCCAAAGGAGGAGCTGCTCATACACATCCTCGACCCCAACCGGAGCGTCGAGGGAAACTACAGGCAGTACACCGTCGTCACCCGCAAGGGAAAGATACTCACGGGCCTGCTGGCCTCCGAGAATCGCAACGCTCTCGAGATCTACGACGCGGAGGGCGCCAAGCATATCGTCCTTCGGGAGGATCTCAAGCGGCTGGTGTCGAGCAAGCTCTCCCTGATGCCAGAAGGCTTTGAGAAACAGCTCTCGGCGCAGGGGATCGGCGACCTGCTCGAATTCCTCACCCAGCG
>DODI01000458.1:8233-8942 GCA_003509045.1 Planctomycetota bacterium
CGCTTCATGCCCATCCCGCTGGGTAAATACGCCACCATCGTCTCGACCGCCGGAATGTTCTTCAGCAAGAAGTCCGGATTCGAGCGCCTGGTGTTCCCGGACTGGAAGCCAAAGACCTTTGAGGGAGTGCCCTTTCACCTCGTCGACCCCCAGGGTGACACGGTGCCCAACGTCATCATGCTCAATGGCCCCAACGGGAACTTCCCGCCCAAGATGCCAAAGGTGGTCAAGCTCCCCTGCAACGCTCCGGCGAAGGCCATCCATTTCCTCAGCGGGGTGAGTGGCTGGGGCTCGAAGGGAGCCCCCAATCGAACGGTCAGCATGATCGTCCGTCTCCACTACGCGGATGGAAAGCGGGAGGACCACCCCCTGCTCGACGGGATCCATTTCGCCGACTATATCGGCCAATTCGACGTACCCGGATCCAAGCTCGCCTTCAAGCTGCGCAGTCAGCAGATCCGGTACCTCTCCATTCGTCCAAAGCGGTCGGAGACCATACGGGAGCTCGAGCTCATCAAGGGAACGGACCGCTCAGCTCCCATCGTCATGTCCATCACGGTCGAGGGACCGCAGTAGCCTCGGAAAACCGTCAGCTTCTTCGCTTCGAGATGAACTCGCCAAAGGAAGCCGCATCGAGGGTGTTGACCACCCGCTCGGCCTCGAAGCCCGCCTTGCGGGCGATTCCCACGCCAAAACGGATATCTCCGAT
>DODI01000007.1:0-9894 GCA_003509045.1 Planctomycetota bacterium
TATCTTGGAACAACCAGCCGATCTCCCCTGAAGGAGTCGTCCTTGTTCCCGGTCTCCACGACATGCCCCTTCCCTCCCACGCCGGAGGAATCGGAGGAAGCTTTCCGGATAACAAAGGAGCCCCCCGGCCCCCGGCACCGGACCTCGGAAAACTCGACGCCCTCAAAATCAAAGACCTTGGCCGTCTGGTATTTCTGCGCCTCCTCGAGAAGCCTCTTCGCCGGCCCCTCGACGCCGCTGAAAACAAACCCTCCAGCACCGGCACGAAGCCAGACGAACCGCTCCTCTCCCTCCTCAAAACTGGCCCCCAGCTCCAGGATGATCCGGTCACCCCGGCGGTGCTCAACCTCCAGCTTCAGGCGGGGCTTGTCGAGCCCGTATTTCGTAAGGACTTCATCCGTAACTTCTTGCGGCAGAATAAATTGCTTTATTTTCCAGGCGTTCAGTTCCGAAAGCAGCGCGTCCGTCTTGACCCGGTCGGCCAGCGAGCCGCCCAGGGGAGCACCCGCGGCAAAACGCCACCTGCGAGTCTTTTCGTCGCGGCGAAACGCCTTGCGGGCCTTCTGCGAACCGCTGACCTCAAAGGCAATGCAGTCGGCCGGCGCTACGGGAACGAGAGCCTTCGACCGCAGCTCTTCGAGGCTGGCCGAAAAGGCTGTCCGGGCTGTGGACCGAGCCACGATGATTGTCTTACGGTCGAGACGGGCGAAGATGTCTTCCTTCAGGCCGGGATGCTGACGACCCACCTCGATCGAATGCTCTTTGCCCTGGCGAGTTTTAAAGTTGACGGACACCCATGGTCCGGCCTCATCACACCACTTCCCGGCATCCTCCGAGTCCTCCGGCACCTCGACCACCTTGACCATGTCGGCTATCTCCCAGAGAACTCCCTGGATCCGCGGAACGAAGCCCCGGAACTTGACCGGCTCGGTAATATTCCAATCGTATTCGCCACTGCGCTCGAGAGAGATCTTACGGGCGCTCGCGCCCGCCGCGGCCTCATCGGCTGACAAACCATGGACGATTTCAAACGCGACAATGTCCGCCGGCTCGACATTCCCGAACGCCTCCGCCGCGCCCGACCAGACCTGCCTGCGGCTCTCAAAGAAGTGAGCATAGAGGGTCACCGCGATGGCGATCACGAAGAGCAAAGCAGTCGTACGATTACCCGAGCGGCCTTTTCCCATCAGGATCTCCTGAGAAAATAAACACAGACACCGAGGGCCAGAAAAATCCCGGGGAAGATCAGCACGGCGGCCAGGAAGACAAACTGTCTCAAGGAGGGATTGCCCGCCAGGTCGATTCTACGCTCCTGGGAACGAACTCCTCCCTCGCTGACCAGCTCCTCCCTTTCGACCAGCCAGTTGACGCAGTTCATTACAAAATCACGATGGTTCCCATTCAGGAAGCCTCCCCCCCGGCTCGAGCTGTCCAGCAGCAGGCTCCCCGAGCCAAGCACCACCAGCCTGGTCGCCAGCGGCACCCAGTTCTCAGGCGGACGATCGATCTTTTCCTGGCGGGTGGCCGCCGCCACTGTAAAGTCGCTCCGCGCCTCCTCGCTGACTCCGCTCCCCGAAGAACCTCCGCCGACGAGATAGTAACGTTCGACCTTGTCCGAGCCTCCGGTAGAGAGCAGCACATCGCTCGCGAGCCGAAATGGTGCGCCGACAGCCTTGAGGGGACGCGGCTCCAGCAGCCCCACACCAAAATCAACCCTCCTGCCGTCTGAACCGGCGACCAGGGGCGCGGTCACGGGATGAATACTGTTGGCGCTTCTGCAAACAACCCAGCTGCGGTCGGAGTAATCCTCCAGAACTGTTATCCTTGAACGAACCTTACCCTCGAGCACCTCTACTCCCCATTTCTCGAGAACACTCTCCAGCTTGCTCCTGCGCACCCCAAGGGTGACAAAGAGCTTTCCCCCGCCGGATAGATAGCCCTGGACGGCATCCAGCTCCGCCTGGGTGAACGATTTTTCAGCTCCAGCGATAACCAGCAGGTCACAATCTTCAGGAACCCTGCGGAGCTGTCCCAGGCCCAGCGGCGCAATGGCAAAGCCCGAGGCCTCCAGGTCATGCCGTAAGGCCATCATAGGCGAGGCTCCTCCCAGCTGAAACTCTCCGTGCCCCTGGGTGAAATAGCAGCGCAGGCGCTTTCTGTGGATCAGGCGTTTGATCGCCGCGGTCATAGCCTCCTCCGCCCGGAAGGATGAGACCTGCATGGGCTCGGATGGGCTGGATGGATTCGCCGTAAAGGTAGCTACATCCTCAGGCATCACGGTCTGACGCAGCCCCTTGCCTTCTCCAGTGTGAAAGATCAGGCGGTTGAACTGGCGGGAGGAGAGATCGTATTCTTCCCGAACCAGCTCCCATCGGCTGGCATCCACCAGAGAGTTAACCTCAGCTGCTACCCGGATCAGGGGCTGCTCGGAGGAATAGATCTTCAGAAGCTCGATGGCCCTTTGCAGAGAACGGTAATGAGCCATCTGCTTGCTGTTGTTGAGCTGAACGTAATAAGGAAAGACGACCCGGATCTCCTTCGTGACCAGCTTCAGGACCTCCCGGGTTTCCGGCGAGAGCGAGTGAATCTTCTCCTCGGTAAAATCAACCCGGCCCGGATTGCGGAAAGCAATCCCGTTCACCACAAAGAGTATGTAAAGAAGCAGAAGCAGGTTGAGTATGAACCGGGTTCTCTGACCTGAGCGCCGGCGCAAGCTGAAGCTCTGCGACTCAGCCGCGGAGGGCTCAACGACAACCTCTTGCGTCTCGACCGCCTGTCTGTCGGTTTCCGATGGACTCATCGCCACTTACGTCCGTTGACCATGTTGATGGAGAGAAACAGAAAGAGACTGGTAAATCCAAGGTAGAAAACAATGTAACGCAGCTCTACGACCCCCCCGATGTATTCACTGGAAAAATGGGCCTGGAAGCTCAGGTAGTGAAAGAGACGCTGTAATTCCGGCGTCTCCCGGTAGATCCAGCCGAGAAAGAGCAGCGAGAAGAACAGCAGGTTTCCGCTGAGCGACAGCACAGCAGCGACCAGCTGGTTGCGGGAAAAGGTAGAGGCCAGCAATCCCAGGGAGTTGGTCATGCAGCCAAGAAAGAACAGTCCGAAATACATCGACTTGATCGGCCCCCAATCAGGCCCCGCCGGCTTCCCAAGCACCTCCAGCATCAGGACGAAGAGCAGCAGGGAGGACCAGATGAGCATATAGAACAGCTGGGTAGCCAGGAACTTGCCGCAGACTACCTCCGAGGCCCGTACAGGCGCCGTCATCAGCACTTCGATCGTTCCCGTACGCTTCTCCTCGGAAAACAGCCTCATGGTCAGTAGCGGCGACAGCGGGAGAACCCAGAAGAAAGCGAAGCTGAACAGCGACCTGATCACCAGCGTGATCTGCTGCGGATCCCGGGCGTAGTTGACGCAGTAGTAATAGAAAATCCAGCCGTTGGAGATCATGAACAGAAAGAGGACAACATAGGCAATCGGTGAATAGAACAGGGCCATGAATTCCCGCTGGAATATCGCCCAGGTATTCGTCGCCACGCTCAGCCGGGGTCTGCTCATTCCTCACCCCCGACAATATCAAGGAAGACATCCTCAAGGCTCAGCTCTTCAACTGCCAGCTGGCGCAGCCTCCAGCCGCCGGAGCTGACGGCATCGAATATCGTCTCCGCCCCCTCGCCCGCATCGTTGAAAAACACCCTGTAGCGGCAATAGCTGGCGCCTGGATCATCTCCCGCGCCTTCCGACCTGTCAGTCTCCACCCTCGACACACCCGGGAGGGCCTCGAAGGCGGCGCTCACCGCCTCATGAGGCCCGTTGACCTCGGCGGCTACACAGGCCCTGTCGGCCAGGGAGCCCTTGAGATTCTCAACCGTGTCTCCGGCGACAAGCCGCCCCCCGGAGATGATCGCCACGCTGGAACAGACAAGCTCTACCTCGCTGAGTATATGAGTCGACAGGATGACCGTCCTGCTGCGGCCGACCTCCTGGAGCAGGGATCTGAACTGCCGCACCTGCTCCGGGTCGAGCCCTACCGTGGGCTCATCGAGGATCAACACCGGGGGCTCGCCCAGGAGCGCATCCGCCAGGCCGATCCTCTGGCGATAGCCGCGCGACAGGGTTCCGATCATACGCCCAGCCACATCCACCGTCTGGGTTTCCTCTAGGGCGGCGCCTATCCGCCCCTTCCTGTCGGCACGGGAGATACCCTTGAGACGAGCTCGAAACCCCAGGTACTCGCCAACCCTCATATCGGGATAGATCGGAACCCCCTCGGGCAGATAGCCGATCGAGTTCCGCACAGCGAGACTGTCTTCTCCCACATCAAAGCCGTTGACGCTGACCCGGCCGGAATCGCCAGGCATGAAGCCCGCCAGGATCCTGAGCGTTGTGCTCTTGCCTGCGCCATTGGGACCAAGAAAGCCCAGGACCTCCCCCTCGCCCACCGAGAACGAGATCCCCTGCAGAGCCTTTACAGGACCATAGCTCTTCACCAGACCATCAACTTCGATCAGGTTTCTCGACTCAGCCAATGAATTCAACTCTCCACACCCTGCCGGCAAAGCCACCGGCAGGCAATTTCCTGTTCAGGGGTTCCCTGAATAGACGTCAGGATCTTCTCTTCTGTTTCCACCGTCCGGGCATTTTAGCCCAGAATGACTTTCCGGGGTTGAGGAAAACGGAGCCCGCAGGCTCAGTACTCGCGACGCTCCCTGGAGGAAGGAATTCCCTCGGCCTCGCGGTATTTCGTGACCGTACGCCGGGAGATGCTGATCTCGACCTCTTCTAATTTTCGCACAATGGCGATATCGCTCAGGGGCTTGGCCTTGTCCTCCTCTTTGATGAAATCCTTGATGCGCTGGATCACGCTGCCGCGAGCCTCCACATCTCCGTCGGACTTGGTCGCGCCGCCGGTAAAGAAGAACTTCAGCGCGTAGATCCCCCTGGAGGTCTGGATGTACTTGCCGCTGATGCCCCTGCTGATCGTAGAAACATGAACTCCGAGCAGCTCAGCCACATCCGCCATCTTCAACGCCTTGAGATGGCTGATACCATGATCGAGAAAGCCCGACTGGATATTGACGATCTCCTGGGCAATCTTGTGCAGCGTCGCCTGGCGTTGACGGATCGCCGAAACCAGCCACTCAGCGTTATCGAGTTTTTTCTTCAGGTACTTCTGCAGTTCGGGATCCTTGCGTGACTGACGATAGAGATCCCGGTAATGGGAGCTGATCCTCAGGCGGGGAATATAATTCGAATCGACCCGGACCTCGTAGGCGCCCTCGACCTCATCGACAATGACGTCAGGCTTGATGTAATGGGGAGAATCTCCCCCAAATAGCTTGCCCGGCAGTGGATTGAGCGAGGCGATGTTCTGCACCGCGTCCTTGATCTCCTCGATGCCCACGCCCAGCCCCCTGGCAATTTTAGGCAACCGGTTATGGCTGAGCTCTGAGAGGTATTCCCGGATGATCTTCTCTTCGAGGGGATAGTCCTGGCGATCCTTCTGCAACTGCAGGAGAAGGCACTCGACAATATCGCGCCCCCCGACACCGGTCGGCTCGAGATCCTGGACGATCTCGAGGGCGACATCGAGCAGGAGCATGGCCGGGGGAGGATCGATGGAGACCCTGACCTCTTCAAGGGAATACATGAGATAGCCGCGCTCGTCGATATTGAAAATAATCGAGCTGCAAAGCTCCCGAATCTCAATCACCTGCTCTTCTGAAAAGTCCAGTCGCGCCGGCGTCTCGACGGCAGGCGGAGCAGGGGTTCCATTCAACTCGGCATCGGGCGTGTCTCCGCCAAGACCCTCTTGCGCGACATCGGACACCTTCACGGACGCCTCAACCCGCCGCATGGCCGCCACGACCTCGTCGTCGCTGAGCAGGTGCACCTGATCCTCGAGGTGATCCTGCAGGGAAATCGAACGCTCGGCGGTATTGCTCATCGCCTCGAGCTTCTCATCCTTTTCCCCGCGGTAGCTCGCCGAGCTGCGCGATGGCGGAGCATCGTCCTGGAAATAGCGGTCAGCCCGCTCCATTCGTTCCTGGAGAGACCCGAAAGGATCTTCCGCGGCCTCAGCTGACCCGTCGGCATCCTCTGAAGATGTTGCCTCGGCCTGATCCGAGGAGGCATCCTCGCCGCCACTGGTTTCCTCGCTGGAGCGCTCGAGAGTTTCGTTGTTCTCCAGCTCGGTATCGACACGCTCCTGCAAATCCATGGAGTTCAGACAGAGAATCTCCATCGACATATACATCTGCGGCGAAAGCGTCTGGATCTGCTTGATCGCCTGGTGTTGGGAGAGACCTAATTCCATGGCGTTTCAGCCGTTTGCTCGCCAATTCCTGACCGAGCAGAACGGCCCGTGCTGAAGCTGAAAATACTATTTAAAGCCAGGAGGATCGACAAGTGAGTATAGAAGGCGTATCCGCCAAAGTCAACTTAAGTGAAAGGCAACCCCTTTGGATAAAAACACTTAGGAGACATTGAGCGAAAGGCGGCCAGGCCTCGGCAAATCTCTAACCTTCACGCGCGGATGTGGGCTTCTCCGCAGGCCTGCCACGGAAGGAAAACAACAGCAGAACTCCAAGCAGAAGGCTGAGCAGAGGAAACCAATGCCCCCAGCTGCTGTAGATGGACTCGACCCGCCCCGGGACGAAGCTTTCGGTGAAGCTATGGTCTTTCCAGATCACCCGGGGGCCGTGAAACTCACCGGTAATGTCAACGATACCCGATGGCCCCACGTTGGTGCAGCGCAGCACGGGAATCCTCGACTCCACTGACCTGAGGATCAGCACCGAGAGATGCTGGGGAATGTGAGCGGTGTTTCCATACCAGTAGTCCTCGGTGATATTTACCAGGAAGTCACTGCCACTAGCTGACTGGCGCACATATTCTGGCAGAACCGCCTCGTAACAGATGAGATTGCGAAACGTGCTCTCCCCCAGGGTCATCTGTGGATTGTCTTCGCCAAGACTCAGGTTACCGATGGCCGGAAAGGCCCGGCGCCACGACGCGGGCAGCAGATCCCAGCCCGGAACGCTCTCGCCGAATGGAACGGGGTGGTTCTTCCTGTAGATTCCCCCGGGACCTCCGGGCGACAGGTAGACCGCTATATTGTAGGACTCATCGATCTCGAGAGTTCCCTGGCCGCCAGGCGCGAGGATCACCCCGGCGCCGCCGAAGACCATGGGGACCTTGAATTCGTCCCGCATGAATCTACCCGTTTTTTCGGCGTTCTCAGGATGAAGCCTCCACGGATCGGCCCCCAGCCCAAGGTCAAGAGGGATCCAGTCAATACCCTCAGGCCAGAGAACGAGGTCGACCTGGGGAGACAACTCGAGCAGTTTCCGGGTCTCGGCGACATAGGTCTGCAGGCCTGATTTTCGACGCTCCATGGGGTTCAGGAACCCCTGGACAAAACCGACGGTAAGCTTGTCCGCCGCCCGCCCCTGCTCCATGTGCTTGAGAGAGACCAGCCGCATTGGCCCATAGACACAGCAGGCCAGCAGCAGCCCCGTGCTGGCCGCAACCCTCCAACGCGGAAACCCCTCGCCCCCGCCACGCCAGCGAACGAACCCGGCCGCAGTCGCGCTGGTCAGAAAAACGAGAGCTGTCAGTCCGCTGGCCCCCAGGAGATCTACGCACTGCAGGAACCAGCTGCGGTCATAGAGCGCGCCTCCGAGATGCCATGGCCACAGCCGCGGGTAGTAATGCTCGAGTCCTATCCAGAGCGGCAGCACGAGCAGGATCTGCAGGGTGCTGCGGCAACGCCCGAGTGCCAATCCAAGAATCGCCCAGGGAACCGCCTCGTAACAAACCCAGAGCAGGTACAAAACCAGCGACAGGATCGTTCCCAGCGAGGTGAACTCGCTGATGGCGTGCCCAACCCAGGTAAAAGAGACCATCACGAAGGTCATGCCGCAGAGGCTGCCCAGGAGAAGTCCCCGTTTTTTCCCCGCGCCCTGCGCCGCCAGCATCAGGGGGCACAGCATCAAGAAGATCAGCAGGTCGAGCTGGTAGGGCCGGCCGAAAATCGGAAAGGACAGAAAACCGAGAATGGCGCTTGAAACGGCCCCGGCGATGCTGGCTCGAGACAGCCTGGGAGCGCATTCTCCACCAGGAACAGGAGGTTTTTCCTCTGAAGAGCTCATACTGTGATTGTGCACGCTCCTGCCAAGGTATCAAGGGAGGCTGGCATGCTCCCGGAACATCAGGACCTTCTCCTGCGCAGTCCCTTCAGCAACATCGCGCCTTCTTCCATTCTGAATAACCGGCTGAGAAGAAAATAAATCACCGCCGCGGCCAGGATGACCGTGAGAACCAGCCCGATCAATGCCGGCTTGCCGTAGGCTCCTGACTCAAGCGCCAGCCACTTCGAAGCCAGCCAGACGGCGCCGCCCATCAGAACTGAGCAGAATCCGCAGCCCGCCAACGACCTCAGCAGCGCGCCAAAGTCAAAACACCTCACCCGTGACCTCATCAGCGTCAACAGCAACAGGACCTGGACGATCGCCGCGATCGAGGCCGCCAGCGCGATCCCCGTATAGCCCATCGGGCCGCTGGACAACCACCAGGCCAGCGGAAGACAAACCAGGAGATTCAGCGATGCCGCCAGCACGGGAGTCTTTATGTTTTTCATGGCGTAGAAGGCGGACACGAGCACCCGCGAAAAACCGACAAAGCAGAGACCGATGATGTGGAACTGGAAAGCATCGGCGGTCAGGCCCAGCGAGCTCTCATCGAATTGCCCACTCTGGAACAACATGGAAACAATCGGGTGCCGCAAGAGGTAGAGGCCAACGGCGCTTGGAACCGTGATGAAAAGACTCAGGCGCAGCACCAGGCCAAGCGTGTCGGCGAAACCCTCGTCGTCCTCATCCGCGGCCAGGCGGGAGAGCGTCGTCAGGCTGACGGTGTTCAACGCGAAGACGAACACCCCCAGCACCACCTCCATGAGCCGACTCGAATAACCAAGGGCGGAGACGTACCCGTCGTCCTCGAACCTCCAGGCCAGGAGAGACGAGAGGAAGATGTTGATCTGGTAGATCCCGGCCCCGAAAACCACCGGCAGGAAGAGCTTGCAGATATCGCGCACGCCGGGGTGGTCCAGGACAGGCCACTGAAGGCGTGGACGAACCCCCAGCTTCCAGACGAGAGATGCCAGCAGAGAGAACTGCAGCATGCCTCCGAGGATCACCGCTCCCGCGAAGACGTAGACCTCGTCCCCGGGAAAATACGGAGCGGCCAGCCAGCCCGTGGCGATAAATACCAGGTTGAAGAGAATCGGAGAGAACGCCGGGCCGGTGAAGCTTCCATGGGCATGCAGGATCCCCTGGAACGATGCCGCCAGGCCGATGAAGAGCAGGTAGAAGAAAAGGATCTTCGTCAGCTCGACGGTGAGCTCAACCTTCCCGGGCTCAGTCAGTTGGTTGAAATTCAACACCGCCGAGAGCAGGTAGCCGCAGAGGAGAAAACCGGCGAGGGTCACAACGGCCACAAGCAGGAACCAGGCGAAGAGGTATTTCTCACGAACTGCTTTCAGCTCCTCCTTGTCGCCCCCACGCTCGTAGCGCGTCAGGACAGGCACCACCGCGCTGGACACCGCTCCCTCTGCTACCAGGCTGCGCAGCATATTGGGGACCTGAAAGGCCAACTGGAAGGCATCGGCGAAGAGGCCTGTGCCAAGGAAGAAAGCCCGCGTCGACTCCCGCAGCAGCCCGAGAACCCGGCTCAGCAGGGTCAAAAGACCGATCGAAAAGACACTGCGGAGGTCAGGGCCTTTTGCCTCCCGCTTCCCGCTCTCTTCTAACTCTTCACTCTTTTCCATACCACCTGCCGCTGCGCTCATGCCGCGAAGCGCTTACCACGGGTACTCCGGCGGAA
>DODI01000007.1:10247-14085 GCA_003509045.1 Planctomycetota bacterium
TTACGCCGTATTTCCCGGGCTCCTCAGCCGGGAGTGTCTTTATAGGGGGAATCAGCCGATACCGCCTGAAAAAAACATAAAACCTGCTTATCTCCACCTCGAGACCCCGTAAAAAGGGTGAAAAGGTATTGTCATGGACCCTGCCGTCCTGTATTTTTGGCCATTCACGAATGCCTTACCGCATCGTGACTTACAGGTATTCAGTACGGATCGGAGAAACCATTTGGCCATCAAGGTAACCATACGCGCCGGCGAACCGGGCGAACGCTTCCTGCAGCGTTTCAAGCGCATCTGCTCCAAGGATGGGCTTTTCAAGGAGATCAAGAAGCGATCTTTCTACGAAAAGCCTTCGGAGAAGAAGCGTCGCCGTGCCAAGGACGCCCAGCGAGCGCTCCGCAAGCGCATCGCGAGAGCCGAACGCGCTCGCAAGGGCAAATAGTCCCCCACCCGATCCTCCGAACACCCGACGGCTTCGAACGCCCGACGGCTCCGAACGGATGTCGTTAATCGCTTGAGCAGGCCCTCGCCTCGCTGAAGAGCCTTCGGATCAGCTCTCCGTCCTTGATGCCGGGAGACGATTCTACCCCGCTTGACACATCGATGCCAAAAGGCCGCACCTCGGCAATGGCGGCGGCAATGTTTCCCGCATCGATCCCTCCTGCGAGAAAAACCGGCCGGCTCTCCTGGCAGGCCCGGGCGATCGACCAGTCAAAGACCTCCCCCGTACCGCCGGCCTCCGTCGGACTCCAGCCATCGAGCAGAACCCTCATCTTCGAAGGATAGTCATCCGGCCTGCTCGCCTCAAAATCCGGGCCGACCCTGAAAGCCTTCCAGACCTCGGTCGCCTCCACCGAGGCGGCGTAGCCGGGAGCTTCAGCGCCGTGAAGCTGGGCCGCATCGAGACCGACCTCGCGAACCACCGCGTTCAGCTCGTCGAGATCCCAATCGACAAAAACCCCGACAGCCCGGAACTCAGCGCCAGAGCGCTCTCTTATCTTCGACAGAAGCGCCGCCGCATCGACTGGCTCGATAAAACGCGGGGAGGGCCGGTGAAAGATAAACCCGAGCGCCCACGCGCCCTCCCCCAGGGAGAGCAGGGCATCGTCCAGCCGCCGTATTCCGCAGATCTTGACAGGTATCATGTTACGGACTCTTCACCCGCGGCGCCGAGCAGCCCGGCCAGAGCCTCTCCAGGATTCTCAGCCCGCATCAGGCCCTCGCCGATCAGGAAGCCATCGACCCCCCAGCCCGTCATCATCTCGAGCTCCTCTCTCTTGAAGAAGCCGCTCTCGCTGATGACCACCGCTCCCTCGGGAACCTCGGGCAGGAGAGACCTCGTGGTCTCCAGTGAGACCTCAAAGGTCTTCAGATCGCGATTATTGATGCCGATGATCCGGGGTGAGAAGGCCGCGAGCCTGCGCAGCTCATCGAGGTCGTGAACCTCCCAGAGAATCTCCATGCCCAGCTGATCTGCCGTAGCGGCCAGCGGCGCGGCCTCCTCATCGCTGAGGGCCGCGAGGATCAGAAGGATCGCATCCGCTCCCGCGGCGCGAGCCTCGAACACCTGGTAGGTGTCGATGATGAAATCCTTCCTGAGCAGGGGGACGCCGACCTTCTCCCTGATCGCGCTGAGATACTCGAGCCTCCCCTGGAAATACTCGACATCCGTCAGCACGGAAATCGCCGCCGCTCCAGCTCCAGCGTAGGCCTCGGCGATCGCCACGGGATCGAAATCCTCGCGAATAATCCCCTTGGAAGGAGAGGCCTTCTTGACCTCGGCAACGACCCGGATGCCCTCCTGCCCCACGGAGGCCGCCAGGGAGATAGCCGGAGACGCCTGCATGGCGGCGGTGGCCACCTCGTCAAGCGGTCGTAGTCTCCGGCTCTCCTCGAGCTCCACGCGCTTGGTTTCAAGAATCCGATCAAGGATGGTCATGACCGTCCTCTGAGACGATCGAGCACCTTACCGGCAGCTCCGGAATCTATCGCCTCGCTGGCCCGCGCCCCTCCCTCGGAAAGATCGGCGGCAAGTCCCTGGACAACAAGGGCACCGGCCGCGTTGAGCACCACGGCGTTTCTGTGCGGTCCAGGCTCACCGGCAAGGAGCTTCTCTATAATCCCCGCGTTAACCGACGCGTCCCCACCCTTGAGGCTCTCCAGCGGCGAGCTCTCGACCCCGGCATCTTCGGGTACGACCTCGAACTCCCGCTGAGCGCCATCGGCTAGCTCAGTTACCTGCGTGACCCCGGCTATGCTCAGCTCATCAAGTCCACCCGCGCCATGCAGAGCCCAGACCCGCTCGCTTCCAAGCGCCCCGAGAACCTCGCATATGGTGACCCGAACGGCTGGATCGAACACACCAATCATCTGTCGCCTGACCCCTGCCGGATTCGTCATCGGGCCGAGAATATTGAAGACTGTCCTGAGCTTGAGCTCTCCGCGCACCGGACCCACGTGACGCATGGCCGGATGGTATTTCTGGGCGAAGAGGAAGGCGAAGCCTGTCTCTTCGATCATCCGCCGCGCCTCCTCGGGCTCCAGGTCGAGCGG
Organism: Planctomycetota bacterium; assembly: GCA_003509045.1. GTDB lineage: Bacteria > Planctomycetota > UBA8108 > UBA8108 > UBA8108 > UBA8108. The sequence goes on from DODI01000007.1 coordinate 12,798, forward strand.
CACCCCCAGCTGCTCGAGCACATCGGCGCTGCCGCAGAGCGACGAAGCCGAGCGGTTCCCGTGCTTGGCCACCGGCACCCCGCACCCGGCCACGACCAGCGCGGCCGCGGTAGATATGTTGAAGGTTCCCGATCCATCACCTCCAGTCCCGCAGAGATCAACCATTCCCTCGCGATCAGGTTTGATCCTTACGGAAGCCTCCCGCATACCCTCCACCAGGCCTGTGATCTCCTCAACCGTCTCGCCCCGAACCCTCAGGGCCAGCAGGAAGGCAGAGATCTGTACAGGAGAGGTTTCGCCTGAGAGGAGGGCGGCCATGGCCTCCCGCGCCTGCTGGCGCGACAAGGCCCGGCCATCGGCCACGATGGAAAGAAGAGGCGCTATCGAAGGCGTCGCATTGTCACTCATGGCTGAATCTCTCCGCAGCTCTCGAGAAAGTTGGAGAGAATGACCTTCCCCTCCGCGGTAAGAATGGACTCAGGATGAAACTGCACCCCATAGGTAGGGTGCTCGCTGTGACGCAACCCCATGATGATTCCGTCAGCGGTCTCGGCTGTAACGACCAGGGTCTCGGGAAGACCCTCCCGCTCAACCACGAGCGAATGATAGCGCCCGGCCTCGAAGGGACTGGAGACCCCTGCGAAGAGTCCGCTCCCGTCATGGGTCACCTCGCTTGACTTGCCGTGCAGGGGGTGGGCCCGCCCGATCTTCCCTCCCATGGCGAAGCCGATCGACTGGTGGCCTAGACAGACACCCAGGATCGGAACCTTGCCGCTCTGGCTTCGAATCAGGTCGACGGAAATACCGCCCTCCTCAGGATGCCCCGGCCCCGGCGAAACGATAATTCCTGCCGGCGCCAGCTCATCGATCTGCTCCAGGGAGATCTTGTCGTTCCGGTGGACGACGGGGTCGGCGCCCAATTCACCGATGAACTGCACCAGGTTGTAGGTGAAGGAATCATAGTTGTCGATGACGAGGATCATGCCGGCTCCTCCTTCCCGCTTCCCCCGGACGCGCCTGAGCGCAGCTCGGCGCGCCGAATGGCGTCATAGAGCGCCGAGGCCTTGTGGATGGTCTCAAAATACTCGTTCTCGGCGACCGAGTCGGCCACGATTCCGGCCCCAGCCTGTACCGTGGCGATTCCCTTGTGAATCTGCAGCGTGCGAATCGCGATGCAGGTATCGAGATTGCCGGCAAAATCCAGGTAGCCTACGGCCCCGGCGTAGGTACCCCGGCGGGTCGGCTCCAGCTCGTCGATGATCTCCATGGCCCGGATCTTGGGCGCCCC
>DODI01000444.1:0-3389 GCA_003509045.1 Planctomycetota bacterium
TGAAAGCAAAAGCCTCTATTCAACCGGGGTGGGTGTTATTCAAGCCTGTAATGTACTTTATCCACGCCTAAAAATCGGCTGGAGACCGCCTGGAAGCCTCAAAGCGACGATAGGAAGTCATTGAGTACAGCCGCCGCCTTCGCATTTGCTCCTGGCATCATGCAGGCGGCCTTCAATTTTTGCAGCCTGTCGATAACCTCGCCCCGTTTCAGTTCATCTTCCAGAAGCCCGATCGCCACAGGAACGATCTCCTCCAGCTCTTCATCTCTGCGCAACAGCTTTTCAAAAACTGTGACCTCACCCTCATTCGCAGCGCTGCCGAGAATATTGGGCAGGGTAAACCAGGGTGTGACACTGAAGAAATTCTTAAACAGCCAGTACCCAAGGCCGCTCACCTTGTAAAAAACGAGCATGGGCTTTTCAAACCAGGCCAGCTCAAGCGAGGCTGTTCCGGAGGCGACCAGGGCCAGGTCACAGGCCTTCATCAGGGGCCTGCAATCGCCGCTGATGAGCTCGATCTTCAGCCCATGGCTGGCCGCAGCATCTTCGATCAACTCCCTGAAATCTTCTCGCAGGGAGGAAGCAACGATGCGATGGCGAGCCGGATCCAGTTTCATCTGAGCAAGCAGGTTGAAAAAAGATGTGGAGAGTCCCTCCACCTCCGCCCTGCGACTGCCGGGGAAGATCCCAATCAATTTCTCCTGTTGTGAAATACCGAGTGAGCTTCGGAACTCTTCACCAAGGTCTTGCGCAAGCGAGGACAGCTCATCTGCGATCGGGTGGCCGACATAGTGAACAGGGACCCTGTCGTTGCTGTAGAGCTCCTTCTCGAAAGGAATGATGGAGAGCAGCAGGTCTGTATAGCGAAGAACCTTGCGGCGCCTCCAGGGAGCCCAGGCCCAGATCTGAGGACAGATATAGTAGACCACCGGCACCCCCCTCCAGCGCGCCAGACGAGCCAGCAGGAAATTGAAGGCCGGCGCATCTACAAGCAACACCGCGGCGGGTTCGAATTCACGCAACAGGCGGTCAAACTGTTTGAGCAGGTTGAAGTACCGGCCGATGCTCTTGAGAAAACCGAAGCCGACGCTCGAATAGGACGTGGGATCGGCATCGACAGTACACCCGGCCGCCCGCACGCGCTCACCGCCAAAGCCCCTGCACTCGATGCCGGGCCGCAGCCCACTCAGCTCTTCAAGCAAATGAGCGAGATGCAGATCGGCGGATGGCTCAACAGCGGAGACAAGCAGCCTGGTCGTGGTTTCAGCCTTCTCGGTAGACAAAAATCGCCCTCTTACACTATAAAACGGTTCGTATGAAAGTACCCAATAGCCCCAGAGAATTCAGCCAGGTCCTTGAATCTTTCACCAACTACGAAAGATTGCCCACCTTCCGCTACGACACGGAAAGTTTCGACCTCCGTAGAATGGAGGCTCTGGCCGCCTCCCTCGGCAATCCTCACGACCACTACCCCGCCGTCCACATCGCCGGCACCAAGGGGAAAGGGTGCACCTGCCTGATGCTGGAAGCCCTGCTGAGAGCCGAGGGGCTCAAGGTCGGCACCTACACCTCTCCTCATATCGAACACCTGCGCGAGAGGATCCGAATCGGTGGAAAATCGATCAGTGAGGAATCCTTCATGCGGACCGTGAACTCCATCCTGCCATTGATAGAACCGGCAGATGGAGAAAGCGGCAGTCCAACCTTCTTCGAATTACTAACGGCGATGGCCATGCTCTGTTTCGCTCGTTCCAGTGTTGATATCTCTATTTTCGAGGTTGGCCTTGGAGGGCGCCTCGATGCAACCAACATTCTATCAGCCCGCTGGAGCGCCATCACCAGCCTCGGCCTCGAACACACCCAATTACTTGGCAATACGCTCACGGCCATCGCGAGGGAAAAGGCCGGCATCGTGAGGCCGCAAACCCCGTTGATCACCGGCGAGCTGCCTGAAGAGGCCCGCAAGGAGATCGAGCGAATCGCAACCGAGAAAGGTGCCCCCTGCACAGTGGCAGATCCCGGGTCGGTCAAACTTAACTGCGATGGCCTTCTCGAAATTGACGGAATCCAGGGAGTCTTCAAGGCACCAGCCATCCGGGGGCCGGGCATCCGGGCGGACCTGGCTATTTCCATAGCCCTGTACCGAAGGGTTCTGAAAGACCTCGACAAACAACTCGATACCATCCAGCTGCGGTCCGCGCTGGAAAACCTTCGCCTGCCGGCGAGAATCGAGATCTTCCCAGGGCCGCCGGTCTGCTGCCTGGACACCGCACACACCCCGGAATCGATCAACTCCCTGCGGCAGGCCCTCGAAGAAATTGACTTTCCCCAGCCCCGGGCGCTGATCCTCTCACTCTCCACCGACAAACGCTGCGAAGAAATCCTCGCCGAGGGCGGCGGGATAGCCGATGAGATCATATTCACACGGGCCGATGAGACCCGCTCCGTCGATCCGCAAGAATTACGCGACACATTGGGAAGAGGACGGATCATCGAAGATCCACGCGAAGCGCTCGAGTTCAGCCGGAAAAATGGCTGGAACCCGGTCATCGCCGGATCATTTTATCTCGCGGGAGCTCTGCGCCCCTGCATACGAAATGAATCCGAATAGACTCGCACGAAGACCGGGCTCAGGAGCCGTCGTCATCCTCGCTGGCGGCGCTTACCGGCTCGGGAGGATTTTCCGGTTTCTCATCGCCAGCCGCCTCGGCTTCCTCTGTCTCCACGGCTTCCACCTTGCCGTCTTCCGAAGATTTCACAGGCACGGAGCTTGAATCGAAAACGATCTCCTTGACGATCTTGGTTTCACCTTCAGGAGTTTTCTGACGCGATGCCTCGATCCTCAGCTTGATCAGGTTGCCGTCCTTGAAGGCTCCCCTGAGAAGCTCTTCGGCAAGAGCATCCTCGATCTTCTGCTCAACCGCACGACGGAGAGGACGGGCGCCGAATTCCGGATTGTAGCCCTGGTCAATCAGGTACTCCCGGACCTCTTCATCCAGACTGATCTCGAAGCCCTGTTCACGAAGCCGATCCTGAACATTTCGCAACTCGATGTCGATGATCTCCTTGAGATCCTCCCGCTTCAGGCTCTCGAAAACGATAACCTCGTCGAGGCGGTTGAGGAATTCCGGTCGGAAATGCTTTTCAACCTCGATCAACAGCTCTTTCTTCATGTTCTCATAGGAACGTTTTTCGTCATTCGCCCCGAATCCCATACCGGCCTTGTGGGTAATAATGTCCGCGCCGATATTGGAAGTCATGATCACGATGCAATTGCGGAAATCAATGTTCCGGCCAAAGCTGTCGGTCAGCTTGCCCTCCTCCATGATCTGCAGAAGCATATTGAAAACATCATGATGGGCCTTCTCGATCTCGTCGAAGAGCACGAC
>DODI01000444.1:3781-10242 GCA_003509045.1 Planctomycetota bacterium
ACGTAACCCGGAGGGGCTCCAACCAGCCTCGAGACGTTGTGCTTCTCCATGTACTCCGACATGTCGATCTGGATAAGCGCATCTTCCGCGCCAAAAATGAATTTGGCGAGAGCCTTGGCCAGGAGTGTCTTACCAACGCCCGTCGGACCCAGGAAGATAAAGGATCCCATCGGACGCAGCGGATCTTTGAGGCCGGACCTCGACCGCCGAACCGCCTTGGAGATCGATCTGATGGCGCCGGCCTGTGAAATGACGGTCTTGTGCAGCTCTTCTTCCATGGCCAGCAGACGCTTCTTGTCATCCTCGTCCAGCTGGGTCAGGGGAATGCCGGTCATCTTGGAGACCGTCTCGGCAATCACCTCCGCATCCACATTGCCGCCGCTCTCGGAAGACTCTTCCTGCCATTTCCTCCTGAGCTCTTCCTTCTCATTTTTAAGCTTGTCAGACTGGTCCCGCAGGTTGGCCGCACGCTCAAAATCCTGCTGGGCGACAGCCTCTTCCTTTTCCCTGTTGAGGCTCTCGACCTGCTTTTCAAGATCCTGCAGGTCCGGTGGACGAGTCATCGTTTTCATTCGCAATCTGGAACCAGCCTCATCGATCACATCGATCGCCTTGTCGGGAAGAAATCTCCCTGAAATATAGCGGGTGGAAAGTTCCACGGCCGCCTCGAGCGCTTCATCTTCAAATTTCACACGATGATGGGCTTCGTACCTGTCCTTCAGACCTTTGAGAATCTCCACGGTTTCCTCCTTGGTTGGAGGGTTGACCATGATGGTCTGAAAGCGCCGTTCGAGGGCCCCATCCTTCTCAATGAACTTGCGATATTCATCCAGGGTGGTGGCGCCGATGCACTGTACCTCGCCCCGGGAAAGAGCCGGCTTGAGAACATTGGAGGCATCGATAGCCCCCTCCGCTCCTCCGGCGCCAACCAGGGTGTGCAGCTCATCGATGAAAAGAACGATATTCTTGGCCCGGCGGACCTCGGTCATCACAGCCTTGATTCGCTCTTCAAACTGGCCGCGGTACTTGGTGCCGGCAACCATCATCGCCAGGTCGAGGACTACAATTCTCCGTCCCCTGAGAATTTCGGGGACATTGCCGCTGATAACGTCCTGCGCAAGACCTTCGACAATCGCAGTTTTTCCGACGCCCGGCTCGCCAAGAAGGACGGGATTGTTCTTGGTTCGACGGCTCAGGATCTGGATCACGCGCTCGATCTCATCATGACGCCCGATAACCGGGTCCAGCTTGCTCTCTCTTGCCAACTCGGTCAGATCCCGGCCAAAGGCATCGAGGGCAGGTGTCTTGGAACGGCCCTTCTTTCCTTCGGAAGAAGACTGTGGGATGGCGCTCTCGGGCTCAGAGTCGGCCCCAAGCAATTCCAGCACCTCGAACCTCACGTCTTCAAGCTTCAGATTCAGATCGAGGAGGACCTGCGCGGCAACTCCATCGTTCTCCCGGATCAGGCCAAGGAGGAGATGCTCCGTACCGATGTAGTTGTGGCCCAACTCGTTGGCCTCTTCCATCGACAGCTCGAGCACCTTCTTTGCACGCGGGGTAAAAGGAAGCTGGCCCATGGTGACCATCGAAGGTCCGGACTGGACATTCTTTTCGATCTCGGAGCGAATCTTGCTGATCTCTACGCCCAGGTTCTTCAGGACATTGGCAGCGACCCCGCTACCCTCCTGGATCAGCCCAAGCAGTATGTGTTCGGTGCCGATGAAGTCATGGTTGAACCTCTGCGCTTCCTTCCGCGCAAGAGCCATGACCTTACGGGCTCGATCTGTGAAACGGTCGAACATTTGACCTCTACCTCCTCTTCTGCATTCTCGCCTCGTTCCAACTCATGACAACCTTCTTGGAGCGAGAAACAGCAGCTTATTTCCTGAAAAACCGCCCACCGAGATTTGCGGTGTTTGCGGAGCCGACTCCAACTTATTCGGCAGGCTTACTCGCCAGGCTGCCACCGGCACCGCCGATACCACTGGCAGTCGAACTGCGGGGTACCCAAAATACCCTTCAAACTCTTCCGACAGACCGCGGGGGCCTCTGAATATTCTGAGACTGTTTTATCTTATTTCAAGGGATAGTTGCCGGAGCCTCCCGACAACCGTTCAATCACTCTGTTGTAATCTTTTCCTGATATAGGAAGCGCGAACCACATCCCGCTCGGTTTCATCCAATTGGGCTTCTTTCTGCTTCTGCAGATGCGCCGGCTGGGTAAAAAGAAAGAGCTCGTTGATCGCGTCCATCTTGACCTCCTGGATGATTCCAAGACTGACACCCATGCGCACGGCTGAGAGAAGCTCCATGGTCTCCTCGCTCGTAACCATCCTGGCATGCTTCAGCATTCCATAGGCCCGCCAGACCTTGTCTTCCATCACCTCGCGCTTCTGCTGCATCAGGTTGGTGCGGACGGTTTTCTCAAAGCCGATGATCTTGGGAATGACATTCTCGATCAACTCGATCACATCCGTCTCGGACTTTCCGAGGGTGGACTGATTCGAGATCTGGTAGAAATCGCCGGAGGCCTGGGTTCCTTCACCATAGAGACCCCGAACGATAAGACTGATCTTGGTTACCGCCTGAAAGACCTTGTTGATCTGCTTTGTATAGGCCAGGGCCGGCAGATGCAGCATGACCGAAGCCCGCAGGCCGGTGCCAGCGTTGGTCGGACAAACGGTCAGGTAGCCGAATTGCGGTGAAAAGGCGAACTCAAGGCAGCTTTCCAATCTTGTATCAACCGCATTCACACGCTCCCAGGCCTCTCGAAGCTGCAGGCCTGAACACAGCCCTTGGATCCGCAGGTGATCTTCCTCGTTAACCATGATGCTGACCGTCTCATCTACAGCCAGGGCAACACCCCGCGCGCCCTTGCCGCTGGCAAGCTCACGGCTGATCAGGTGACGCTCCACCAGGAACTGCCTGTCGATCGGCCCCAGGGAAGGAAGGCTGAAATAGCTCATCCCCTCGGCGCGAAAGGTATTGAGCAATCTCTCACGAACCATCCTCTCCAATTCCCCAAGCTGCTGCTCGTTTGCAGTTGAGAGAAACGGGTAACCGGCAAGATTGCGCGCAAGCCGGATCCGGGAGCTGATAACGATATCCGCTTCAGGCCCCGTACCGCCCAACCATTCGCCAGGACTGGTTTGAAGATCACTGAGTTCCATTTTCTCTGTGCTACCGTTTTTCACAACGTTACTACCAATCTTCTCTATCAGCCGGATGAGCCAAATCGATCCTCCGGGAGAGTCAGGCCTCAGCAGCCCCTTCCTGCATTCGCTGGATCTCATCGCGCAGCTCAGCCGCCAGTTCATAATCCTCATCATTGACCGCTTTGTCGAGATCCGCATACAGACCCTGCAACAGCTTCTGTTGGGTCTGCAATCCTTTCTGCTGAGCAATGTCGTCACTTGCGGTGCTGGGCACCTTCCCTGTGTGCTCGCAACGGCTGTGAATTTTCTCCAGCAGGTCACTCACCTTTACGTTGAAGTCAACGTAACACTCAGGACACCCGAATTTCCCCGACGATCTAAACTGCCGGTACGTTGTCCCGCACTGCCCACAGGCCTCCGCTTCAGCGGCCCCCGAGGTCGCCGACAAATTCTGGAAGATCTCCGGTAATACGTCGCTGGCATCCTTTGTCGAACTGCTGCTCTTCTGCATATGACTTTCGATGGTCGCTCCCTGGGATGCCGCGCAATCTTTACACAGATGCTTTTCAGCCCGGGAATTATTGGAAACATCGACCAGATGGACGACCGCTTCGCTTTTATTACATAATTCACAGAGCATGAATAATCGAATTCCTCACGCTGAAATGATTTCTTCCACACTTCTTCAAAAATGTACGAGAACGTACATAAAGACAATTAGGCGTGGAGATTATAACACGGTTCGAAGCGAACTACAGTGTCCAAGGAAAGACACTCGACCTTATTACCGGTCGAAGATCAAAACCAGAAACCTCACTGGAAAGCACCGGTAAATTATTCACCCAGGACTCTATACTGCTCGCAACAATAGTGGTTTTTCGGTAATACCACTTCCTCTTCATTATTTCGGACTAAAGACAAGCTTCGCTTTACTCGCAATCCGCATAAGGACTATTCAGTAGGCCCGGCTAACGGAGACAGCTACCTGTCGTGACGGAAAAACAGCCCTCCCGCCCCCATCTGGGTGTCTTTGTCAAAGCGCCGCTGCAGGGAACGGTCAAAACAAGGCTTGCGAAAACGATCGGGGAAGAAAACGCCCGGATGCTCTACGAAGACATGGCCGCAGACACTCTTCAGTGGGTCGGAAAGCTCGATCATTGCGGTAAAACCGTCTTCTACTCCCCTCTGAAAGAACGCGAGCTCTGCCGAACTCTCCTGGCTCCCGAATGCCGCGAAACCTCGCTCCAGCCCCAGGCTGGCGGAGGGCTTGGAAACCGCATGCAGGCTGCTTTTTCGCAGATGTTCAGCCAAGGAGCGGCAGCCGCTGTCCTCATCGGCAGCGACTGCCCACTCCTGGATAGAAAAACTGTCCGGAAAGCGTTCGCCTCCCTGAAAAATAACGACCTGGTCCTTGGGCCAGCCTCAGACGGAGGTTATTACCTTATCGGACTTCGAGCACCAGCCCCTGAACTCTTCCAGATAGGTAAGTGGAGCCATTCACTGGTATTACAGCAAACCATCGATAGCGCCCGGGAAATAGGTCTCGAATTCGAGCTTCTACCTACCCTGGGGGATATCGACCGAGGCGAAGACATCGCTCTGCTTGGAGAGGATCTTCTCGAAGCCTGGCTGCATTGCCGAAACGGAAACCGTACTGACTTCCCATTGAGAGTCTTCAGGCGCCTCCTCTGGGAACCCGGAACACTTATTTATCAGCTGGCCACCAACTCTCCTCAACCCGCTGGCAATCGCTAAAAGAGCCTGGCCCAGAAAGGCTTGACAGTGCTCTCCCCGAATCTAAAATAACCCGAACAACTGCTTCGGCTGCCTAAGTCATTTATCTCGCTGTAGTTATTCTCCTGAAGATCACTTCTTAGTGTCTTTCAGGCTCGATGCGGCTTATCTGTTATTCCGCATCCAGTAAAACAGTAGCGGTTTAATTGGCTTCTCAGGAGACACAGAATCCCCTCATTTAATGGGTGGTATGTGGTCGTTCCTGCGAGGTGGTGGTATGCTGTCCGTCTTTGGCGTCCTAACTCGGAAAGCCTGGGTTATGGGCCACCATTTTATCTTTTGCCCAAATACGAAAAACTGATCCAGAAGACCTGAATAACAATTCGTTACATTTTTCACCTGAATGGGCGTCATCACTGAACCGGCCTTGACCCCAGGCACAAACTAAAAGAACGACCTGACCTGATGAAATCAGAAGAGATCCTCCGACTTGTAGACACGATCCACCGCTCGAAAGAGATTGAGAAAGAAGTCGTCTTCCAGGGAATCGAGGCGGCACTGCTTTCCGCTGTCCGCAGAAAACATGGCGAATCCGAGGAAGACAATGTAGTCATCGATCGAGAAACCGGTGTGACCACGGTCATCCAGGACGGACAGGAAATAGACCCCGAAGAGCTCGGCCGCCTGGCCGCCATGTCAGGTAAACAGGTCATGTTCCAGAAGATCCGGGAAGCTGAACGAGACAGGATCTTTGAAGAATATGAGGACAAGGTTGGCCAGTTGGTCTCCGGTGTGGTGCAGCGCTACGAAGGTCCCAATCTGATTGTCAGCCTCGGCCGGGTCGAGGGCTTCCTCCCCAGGAGCGAGCAGGCGCCCGGGGAACGATTCCGTGTTGGAGAGAGAATCAAGTCGCTAGTGAAGGATCTCCAGAAAAGCTCCAACCGGGTCAAGATAACGCTTTCGAGGACAGACAGGGAGTTGGTGAAAGCTCTCTTCGCCCTGGAGATCCCTGAGGTCCAGGACAATGTGATCGAGATCAAGAAAATAGCCCGCGAAGCGGGGTACCGAACCAAGATCGCCGTGACGACCTCTGACACGAATGTAGATTGCGTAGGAGCCTGTGTTGGCGTCCGAGGCTCGAGAATAAAGAACATTGTAGATGAACTCTTTGGCGAGAAGATCGATATCGTCCGATGGAACGAATCGGATGAAGGCCTCATTGTCCAGGCCCTGAAGCCTGCGGAGATCTCAACCATGGAACTCGATGACGACACAAAGAAGGCGACGATCTACGTCAAGCCTGACCAGCAGTCCCTGGCGATTGGCAAGCGAGGGCAGAATGTTCGCCTCGCCTCGAAGCTCACCGGATGGGAACTGGAAATAGAGCCCATCACAGATGAAGAGCTCGAACAGATGAGAAAAGGCGGCGCGGGCGAGGTCGAAGTTGAGATCGAGGACGAAGAAGCCGTTGAAGGCGCCGAGAGCACTGAAGAAACACTCCTCGACCAGGAAACGGATGGGGAAACAGTAGAGGATCCTCCAGAAGCAGATGCTGAAGCTCCAGCCGATGAG
>DODI01000569.1:0-151 GCA_003509045.1 Planctomycetota bacterium
GCCTCCGTAGCCGGTGAAGCCGATGCCGAGCTTGCCCGTACGGACCTCCCGCTGGTCCTTGAAGGTGATCCGGACATCTTCGCGCTCGATCCATTTCTCCGCGCTGTCCTTGAGATGCTTCATGAGAGCGGCGCTCTTCGAGTTCTTCATC
>DODI01000569.1:495-5717 GCA_003509045.1 Planctomycetota bacterium
GTTGCCCTTGCCGCCGTTGTAGTATTTCGGGTGGTCGTAGGCGACGACGCCCTGGCCTTCCATGTTGGACTGCCCGGCAAGGATGAAGACCTGGATGGGGCTGTCGGCTGCGGGAGAGGCTGTGGTCGTGCTGGCGAAGACAAAAAGGCAGGCGAAGGTGCTGAGCCTGGGGATGGCCATGTTCATGTCCTTGTTCTTTTTCGGGGCTGTTGACCTGGCAGGGATTCTATTCTCCTGCTATGGATGGGGCAATGACTGTAAAGGTGCTGTTCAAAGAGGCCTCTGCTCAACTAAGATCAGGGGCTATACGAGGATGATTCCATGACAAACTTACGAGCTATCCTTCAGGGCCGCAGCCACCTGCCTGCCCTGGCCGCGGTTTTTTGTCTTTCACTCCTGGTGGCGGGGCTTGCCGGGGAGAAAGATTCTTCTCCTCCGCGAAAGCCGGAGAACACCCAGGCGGAGACCATTCCGCTGCTCACAGCGGAGCAGGCCCTGGCGAAGCTGAAGGTCCCGGAGGGTTTTCGGGCATCCCTCTTTGCCTCCGACCCGCAGGTTTTTCAGCCCATAGCAGGAACTTTCGATGCCCGCGGGCGTCTCTGGGTCGCCGAAAACAACACCTACGCCGAGCGCCGGCTCAACTTTGATCTCAACCAACGGGATCGCATCGTGATCCTCGAGGATGCGGATGGAGATGGGCGTTGTGACCGGCGCAAGGTCTTCTGGGACAAGGGACATCGCCTGACGAGCATCGAGCTGGGCTTCGGAGGTGTCTGGGCTCTCTGCGCTCCGAACCTGTACTTCATTCCGGATGCTGATGGCGATGATGTACCCGACGGGGAGGCGCAGATCATCCTGGATGGCTGGAATGCCGACGAGGTCAGGCATAACATCGTCAACGGCCTGAAATGGGGGCCGGATGGCTGGCTCTACGGACGCCACGGCATCCAGGGCACCTCGGTGGTGGGAGTGCCGGGCACCTCGTCCGACCGCAGGGAGAAGCTCAACTGTTCCATCTGGCGCTACCATCCGGTGACGAATAAATTTGAGATTGTCTGTCGCGGGACGACCAACTCCTGGGGCTCCGACTGGGATGATTACGGCGAGCTGTTCTTCATCAACACCGTGATCGGCCATCTCTGGCACGCTGTGCCGGGGGCCCACTTCAAGAGGATGTACGGCGAAGATTTCCGTCCCCATCTCTATGAATTGCTCGACCAGACGGCTGACCACGTCCACTGGGCTTCCGGCGAGCCCTGGCATTCGGCAAAGAAGGGCCTGAGCGACGCGACCAGCGGGGCCGGCGGCGGCCACGCCCATACGGGAATGATGATCTATCTCGGCAGCAACTGGCCGGCGGAGTACCGCAACGATGTCTTCACGGTGAATTTTCACGGCCGCCGCATCAACCGCGACCATCTCGAACGTCATGGGGCGACGTATCGCGGAACGCATCGGAGGGACATGGTTGAGTCGGGGGATTCCTGGTTTCGCGGCGTGGAGCTGCTGCAGGGACCTACCGGGGAGGTGTTTGTTCTCGACTGGGCGGATATCGGCGAGTGCCACGAAAACGATGGGGTTCACAGAACATCCGGCCGGGTTTTCAGGATAGACCATGGCAAACCCGCGAAGGCTGAGGCCATCGATCTTGAGAAGCTGTCTGCGGCTGAACTGGTCCGGCTCCAATTGCATGAGGACGAGTGGTTTGTCCGCCAGGCGAGGCACCAGCTGCAGCAGAGGGCGGCCGGCGGGCAGCCCCTGGGAGATGCCGCAGGGCTGCTCTCGAAGATGTTGCGGGAACAGCCTGATGTTCGCCGCAAGCTGCGGGCTCTCTGGTGCCTGTATGTTATCGGCGCTGCGGATGAAAAGCTCCTGCTCGGGTTGCTCCAGAACCCCGATGAGCATCTTCGCTCCTGGGGCGTGCGACTGCTGGTTGATTCGGGGGAGGTCTCACCGTCGGCGCTTTCGGCCCTGGAAGCTCTCGCACTCAAAGACCCTTCCGGGCTGGTGTTGACCTATCTGGCCTCGGCTCTGCAGAAGCTGCCTCTTGCGAGACGCTGGAAGCTGGCCGGGAGCCTGGTCGGGCGGGAGGAATTCTCTTCTGACCGGGTCCTGCCGACGATGATCTGGTATGGGATCGAGCCGGCTGTGCCCGCCGCGCCGTCCAGGGCGCTCGCCTGCATCGAGAAATCCCGGATGCCGAAGGTCAGCCGGTACACTGCCCGCCGTCTTACCTACGAGTTGGACAACGACAGCAGGACGGTCTCCAGGTTGCTGGATCTTGCAGTCAAGGCGTCTTCGGATCACCGCCGGGCCATTCTTTCCGGGCTGAGCCAGGCTCTTGATGGCTGGCTGAAGGTGGAAGCCCCCAGTAGCTGGGAACGGTCACGGAAGGCGCTCCTCGAGCTTGAAGATCCCGAGACCCGCAAGCTGGTGGAACGGGTTGGCATCGTTTTCTCCGGCAAACGGGGACTTGAAGACCTCCGTAGTGTCGCCGGCAGCGGGAGATTCGATACCGCGACAAGAAACAGGGCCATTCGAACTCTTGCGGCGGCCAACGATGAAAAATCCTGGCCAATTCTCAAGAGGCTGGTGGGCGACAATAAGGTCGGACCCGCTGCTATTCGCGCCATTGCCGGCTATCCCCGCGAAGATGCCGCCGATTTTCTCCTCCAGCGGGTCAGGGGTATTCATTCGAATATTCGCGGGGTTGTCATCGAGGCTCTTGCCGAGCGTCCCCGGCATGCGCGCAAGCTGCTGGAGGCTGCCGGGAAGGGGGCTCTTCCCCCGGGATTGCTGACCCCCTATCTCATCAGGCAGATTCAGCTCTTTGGTGACCCGGAAATTGACAAGCTGCTTCGAAAGGTCTTTCCTGCAGTGGCGTTGATCGGGGCGGATCGCCTGGCCTCCATTGCGAAATGGAGCGAGGAGCTGGCTCCGGAAAGGCTCGAGAAGGCTGATCCGGCCCGGGAACGCAAGCTCTTTGCGGAGACCTGCGGAGCCTGCCATCGAATGTTTGGTGAGGGTGGGACTGCCGGGCCGGAGCTCACGGGCGCTCAGCGTGGAGAGCTGGGATACTGGCTGGAAAATATTCTCGATCCATCGGGCATTGTCCCCCAGAACTTCCGTATGTCGGTGGTTCGCTTAAAGGACGGCCGTGTACTTACCGGGGTCCTGGGGCTCGAGCGAGGCAGAACCATCACCCTGCGGACCCCGAAGGAGGAGGTGCTCGTCGACCGTAGCCTGGTGGTCGAGGTCAAGCCGACCGATCTCTCGCTCATGCCGGGTGGCCTCCTGGAGCAGTTGAAGCCGGAGCAGGTTCGAGACCTGGTGGGCTACCTGATGTCGCCAGCCCAGGTAAAGGCGGCGGACTAGTGAAGATGGGCTGGAGCATGGTCGACCTTGAAGAGGAAGGCGTGTATGCTTTTCCTCTGCCGGTTTCCCTGGCCGGGAAGCCGTTCCACTGAGTCGAGGAGTTTCACTGATGAAAAGGTATTCGATTACATTCTTCGCTATAGGCCTCTGCCTGTTTCTTTTCACGGAGCCCGTGGCGGCAAAGGGGAAGGTCAAGGTCTTCATCCTCGCCGGCCAGTCCAATATGGAAGGGCATGGACAGGTCGGCAGCCTTGAGCATCTCGGTAACCATCCGAAGTACGGAGCGCTTCTCAAGAAGCTGAAGAGCTCCGATGGCACCTGGGCGGTCAGGAAGGACGTCACCGTCGCCTGGAAATCGAGGGAAGGTAAAAAGAAGGGGCCGCTGAGCGTAGGCTGGGGGGCGGAGGACCAGGAGCTCGGGCCTGAGCTCATGTTCGGAACCATCATGGGCGAGCGCTATGATGAACACGTGCTGCTCATCAAGGTGGCCTGGGGCGGCAAGAGCGTCTGGTGTGATTTCCGTTCGCCGAGCGCAGGGGAGATGACCTGGGATGAGAAGAGGGTCCTGAAGCGGGACAACTTCCTCAAGCCGGGGCTCTTCTATCGGAAGCTGGTCGCCGACATCAAAGAAGGCCTCGCGAATATCAAGGATGTGGTCCCGGGATACGAGGGGCAGGGGTACGACCTTGCCGGGCTGGCCTGGTTCCAGGGCTGGAACGATTTCTGCGAATGGCATCTGCAGCTCGATAAGAAGCCTGTCGGTCTCGGCCTCATCAAACGCTACCCGCACAATCTTGCCGCCATGTTCCGTGACCTGCGCAAGGATCTCGGGGCGCCCGGGCTGCCGATCGCGATCGGAGAGCTGGGTGTCGGTGGTCATGAGATGGAAACGAGGGCGAAACGGGAAGATGATCACGAGGCGCAGGGGATGATGGCTTTCCGCCGTGCGCAGCGAGCGGTAGCTGCCGACAAGTCCCTCAAGGGAGTGACCTTTATTCCCACCGCGGGATTCTGGGACAGCCGTCTACAGGAATTGCGTGAGCAGAGCGATGCCTGGTGGAATGAGAAAGAGGAGAAGGGGATCAAGAGTACCGAGGAAAACCACCTGCCGACAAAGGAGCTCAATGCTGAATTCCTGAGGCTGGGAGTGCACTGGTACTGTCATTACAACGGCTCCGCCGCCAACTACTCGCTGGTCGGCTACGCCCTGGCTGAGGCTTTGAAGGAATAATGGATACAAGCATCTTTCGAGGCGGGGTACCCGCCATCATGACTCCCTGTCTTGAGGACCGCAGTCCGAACTATCCGGCGCTGGTAGGCAAGGCGCAGGAGCTGGTCGCCGCCGGGATGAACTCGGTGGTCTATTGCGGCTCGATGGGTGACTGGCCGCTCTTGTCCGATGAGCAGCGCCAGGAGGGCGTGCGGCAGCTCACCGGTGCCGGCGTTCCGGTGATCGTCGGGACCGGGGCGCAGAATACGGCAAGCGCCGTTGCCCACGCGATACATGCCCAGGAGGTCGGGGCCGGGGGGCTGATGGTCATTCCGAGGCTGCTCTCGCGCGGCACCTCGCCGGCGGCGCAGCGAAACCACTTTGCCGCTATTCTCTCAGCCGCTCCGAACCTGCCCGCGGTGATCTACAACAGTCCCTATTACGGCTTCGAAACAAAGGCTGACCTCTTCTTCGACCTGCGCTCGCAGTTTTCCAACCTGGTCGGTTTCAAGGAATTCGGCGGAGCCGATGCCCTGAGCTACGCCGCCGAGCACATCACCCATGCCGACGACGATGTCCTGCTCATGGTCGGTGTCGATACCCAGGTCTACCACGGCTATATCCGCTGTGGAGCCGT
>DODI01000210.1:0-3363 GCA_003509045.1 Planctomycetota bacterium
AACACCGGTCCCTTGACCACCTGGCAGGCCTCCTCGGCCGCGCAGTCGGAATCATCGCAGTCGACGAGCCCATCGCCATCGTCATCCTCGCCGTTGCCGCAGACCTCATCCGGTCCGCCAGCCCACTCGAGGTTCTCGGAGATCTGCAGCCAGTTGGCGGAACCATCAGAGCCGTCGTGGCCGTTTTCGTTGGGACCGGTGGGAGTCAGCGCCAGGTCGATCACATCGCCCTCGAAGATCTCCAGCTCGATGGTACGGGTCACGCCGACGCCGTCGCCGCCGGCGATGACCTCGGAATCGAGGAGCTCGCCATTGTGATAGAGCAGGCCGGTGACCCCGGCGCCGTTGAGGTTGGTCTCGCGGGTGTGCCAGGTGACGTTGACTCCCTCGGAGCGATCGCTCACCCAGCGGCGAATGACCCAGTGCTCCTCGTTGGGAGCGGAATTGGTGCCGTTGGGGTGAACCTGCTCCTGGGCGATGTAGGTCCAGGGAGCGTTCGAAGGCACCAGGCGCCAGGCGGTACCCTGCCAGTGCACGAACTCATCGAATTCGATGAAATCGTCCTCCTCGTAGCCGGGAAACCCGTCCAGGGTGGAGTTGTAGTAGCCGTTGTACCAGTTGTTGGCTCCCTGCTCTCCCTCGGCGGACCAGTCATCGCGCGAGTCGGCGTAGATCTGGCCGTCGCAGACATCTCCGACGCCGTTCACGTTGCCATCGGCCTGGTCGGCGTTGGTTACCGAAGGGCAATTGTCGCAGGCGTCGCCGAAATCGTCTTCGTCCCCGTTAGCCTGGTCGGCATTGGCCGCCTCGACGCAATTGTCTTCGGTGTCGGGTACGCCATCTCCATCGACATCATCGCAGGCGTCTCCTGTCCCGTTCTGGTCGAGATCGGCCTGGTCGGTGTTGGCGTTCTCCGGACAATTGTCGCAGGCATCTCCTACGCCATCGTCGTCCCCGTCTTCCTGTCCGCCATTGCTGATTTCCCAGCAATTGTCGATGCCATCGTGGAAGCCGTCCTCATCTGTATCGGGAAGATCGCCGCTGACACGCAGCCAGTTGGCCGAGCCGTCGGAACCATCGGAACGGTCACCGTTAGGCCCCGTGGGGGTCAGGGCCAGGTCGATGACATCTCCCTCCGCTATATCCACCACCCGGGTCCGGGTCACCCCGACCCCGTCGCCGCCGGCGATGACGACCCGGTCAATCTCGATTCCGTTGTGGAAGAGAATACCGCTCACCCCGGTTCCCCCGAGGTTCACCTCGCGTATATGCCAGGTGAGCGAGACCATCTGGTCGCGGTCGCTCACCCACCGGCGAATCGACCAGTGCTCCTCGTTGGGGCAGCTGTTGGTGCCGTTGGGATGGGTGCCCTCCTGCTGGAGAAGGGTCCAGGGACAATTGGAGGGCGCCAGCCGGAACATATTGCCGCGCCAATGCTCGTTCGGATCGAACTCGATGAAGTCATCCTCCTCAAAGGTGCCGTCCGGATCCGCGGTCAGGTTGTAGTAGCCGTAGTACCAGTTGTTGACCCCCTGCTCACCCACGGGCGACCAGTCTTCGACCGAGTCGGCGAAGGGAGGCTCCTCGCAGGCGTCCCCACGGCCGTTCTCGTTCCAGTCAGCCTGGTCCGGGTTCGCCTCGGCCGGGCAGTTGTCGCAGAGATTGCCGATACCATCCTCATCGGTGTCAGCCTGGGTCTCGTTGGCGACCTCGGGGCAATTGTCCAGGCAGTCGATAACACCATCTCCATCGCCATCGTTCTGCGGCTGGGAAGCCGTGATGCTCAGATGGTTGTAGGATCCATCGGCGCCATCTCCTGTGTCTCCTCCCGGACCTACGGGAGTCAGCGCCAGGTCGACGATGTCGCCCTCGAAGAGGCTCCGGCAGAGGATCCTGGTCACGCCGCGTGTATCATTGCCGGCGATGGTGGCACGGTCGATCTCCTCACCGTTGATAAAGAGGACACCTGTGGTTCCGTTGCCGCCGGTATTCTGGGCCATGACGCTCCAGGTCAAGGCGAGGTCGCCCTCCCTGTCGCAGACCCAGCGGCGGATCGCCCAATGCTCCTCGCCGTTGTTGATGCCGTTGGGATGGACGAAATCGGCGCCGGCCGCGTTCCCGATGGTGGTCCAGGGAGCGTCACTTGGGACGAGACGCCAGTTGGTGCCTCTCCAATGCTCGAACTCTTCAAACTCGATGAAATCGTCCGCCTCGTACCCCGGGTCTTCATCCAGGGTGAGATTGTAGTAGCCGTAGTACCAGTTGTTGACTCCCTGCTCGCCATCAAGCGACCAGTCCATGGAGGAATCGGCTATGGGCTGGCAGGCATCCCCGATGCCGTCTCCATCCTCGTCTTCCTGGCCCTCGTTGACGAACTCCGGGCAGTTATCCTCCCAATCGGCGACGCCATCGCCGTCCTGGTCACCGGGTTCGAGCTGGGTGCTGGTCAGGGTGAAGTCTCCCTCCGAGGTAGCCCATCCGTGGACGAGGATATAGTAGGTTTCGTCACCTCCGGTTTCCCAGGTGACGGTCGAATCTGTCCGAAAGGAGGCGCAGTTGTCATCGTTGGAGCCGACACAGATGAAATCTCCGCACTCTCCGGAAAAGACGCTCAACGCGGTATCATAGCTCGAGAGATTACCACTGCAGGTCGTGACGGTTGTCGTTCCGCCATTACCGAGAATCGTAAACCAGGCGCCTGGTGAATCCCAGGGACCACAGTTGAAGTCGTTGTCCTCTGTCGCGATGAGTCCGCCGAGGGTCGACCCTGCGATCGAATCGTTGCCATCTATTTCGATAGCGTCATCACAAAAATCCTGGGCGAACGAGCTGGAACCCGCCGAGGACAGGAGCCCGAAGGCCGCCAGCAGTACAATAATTCTCTTACACATAGGTTCAAAACCTCCTGAAAGACTGATTGTCCACGAAGAGTTCATAAAAATATTTCATATGGATCCACGACTCAAAATGATTCCTACGCAGGACATCACTACGGCATGCAGAGACCCACGGCCTCCTGCACCAGTGAGCGGGTTCCCGCTCGATGAAATCATCAAGTTCAGACCTTCCACATCACCGCAAACAGAAGAGTCCGCGGGTACATCACTTAAAATCTTTCTATTGTTGAACTAACAGCTTATTGACAGCTGCTGTAGCTGTCACAGCCGATCGGATCATCAGCCTCGGTATCGGGCCCACAGGGACCGAACCCCGGCATCCCCGGCGCCGGAGGCGCGTCGCCTCCGAGGAAGAGGAAGTTCAGGATGAAGATTCCGTCGGTCAGCTGCACCGAGCCGTTGTCGTCGGCGTCCGCCGCATCGAAACAGGAAGGCGAGGCGCCGCCGAGGAAGAGGAAGTTCAGGA
>DODI01000187.1:0-4479 GCA_003509045.1 Planctomycetota bacterium
ATGAAGGCTATGTTCAGTTTTTTGGCGGTATTGGTTCTTGTCGGACTCTCCAGCAGCCCTCTCCTTGCCCAGAAGAAGGGTAAGAAGGCCAGGGGGCCGAGCCTGTTCTCATCCCAGGTCAAGAAGGCCGTTCCCGGTATCGATGCGGTTGTCAGCCTCAGTGATGAGCAGAAGGCGAAGTACGCTGAGCTCCAGAAGGCGATGGTCGCCTCCGAAGCTTATGTCGCTGCCACCAAGACGATCAAGAACAAGGATGCCAGCAAGGAAGATCGCAAGGCCGCCTCGACCGTGATCAAGACGGCAAAGGCCGGACTCGCCGCCAAGTTGAACGGGATCATCGGTGCTGATAATGCAACGCTCGTTAACAAGGTCAACGATGCCGTGGCAAGCGCCCAGAAGGATCTTCGTACCGAGTACAAGGCTAAATTGAAAGAGGCCAGGAAGGATAAGGACGCTACTGCAGCCCTCAGGAAGGAGATGACGGCCAAGGCGGTTTCATCTATTTCCGAAAAAGTGAACGCTCTTTTGAGTGATGCCCAGAAGGAAGCCGTCAAGAAAGCTTCGACCAGGGGCAAAGGCAAGGGCAAGAAGCAGCGCGAAAAAAAGGGCAAGAAGAAAGAAGAGGCTGACAATTCGTAAGCTTCAGCTATAATCTTTTCTAACGGTTTCTTTAAAAGCGTCCCTCATGCGCAAAGCGCACGAGGGACGCTTTTTTTTGTATCGATGTTCTCCATGGCCGGATGGGGTATCTGCCGCATGGAGGCGTGGAAAGCTGTCAGCTTGTCAACCGCAGCCAGGCCGTTTCGATTCTGCCGAAGACTGCCTGCCAGGTGAATGGAGAGAGAAGCCCGGCGGGGTTCTCTCCCGAATGGGGCGGGGTCTCGTCGAGGGCTCGCTCGAGAGTGTCCGAGAGATCCTTCGAGAACCCCGGCAGCGCGTCCGGATAGGGCTGGTCCACCGTTCTCATGGCCGGCATTGCCACCGTATCGAGGACGCCTGGAAGATGGGGGAGGAGGCCTGAGCGCACACCCGGGAGGTCCGTACAGACCGGTCGGCAGCCGCAGGCTATAGCCTCGACCAGCACCAGCGGCAGACCCTCGAAGAAGGAAGGCAGGACAAATACACTGCAGCTTCGCATGAGCTCCGCAAGCCGCGGCTGATCGACCTGGCCGTGGTAGACGAGGTCTTCTCCAAAGGTTTTCATGCGCTCCATGAGGCGTTCGGTTTCTTCGCCCGTGCCGCCTCCGGCGATCTGCAGCCGCGTCCCGGGCCGCCTTGCGCGCAGCAAATCAAAGGCGTCGAGCAGTGCCCCGACCCCCTTGCTCTCGCTGAGCTTCCCGGCGTAGAGGATGGAGTCGCCGCGCTCTCGCGGCGCGTTCCCGCAGTGAAAGAGCGCCTCGCTATAGCCGGCCCCGACCACAGCGACCTGGTGTTCCGCGAGCCCGTATTCTGCCCGGTAGAGCCTGGCGTGCTCCTCGTGCAGGACAACGAAGAGGTCGCTGCCTCCACAGCCCTCACGGACCTCATCGGCGAGGTGGGGACACAGGCTGAGCTGCCTGAGGTCGGTTCCATGTCCGTGGACGACAACGGGCGTGTCTCCGGCCAGTTCCTTCACCAGGGACGAGAGAAGCCAGGCGTGGTGGGCGTGGATGATGTCCGGCCTGAACTCGTCGAGAGCGCGGGCAAGTATGCCGCGCCAGGCCGAGCGGTAGCTGTCGAGCTCTTCCTTCGTCATCTGTGAAAACCGGGTGCTCTCATACGGCATGACGTCACTCATTCCCGGGACCGGAAATCCGAGCGCCGTTTCTGCCGTCTTATTTTCTCCTCCGAATTCCAGGCGGTAGACCTTCTCGCCCGGGAGTTCCCCCGCTTCGCCGGGGTCTCCCGCCGGCACTCCGATCAGCGCGCGCTGGTTCCAGCCGGCCGCCGCTTCCCTTGCGAGAGCATCTAGGGTCACGCCGCTTCCCGTGAGAGATGGGCGCTGGGAGAGTGTGTGGAGAACACGGCCTTTCATGAGTGCCTTTGCGATCTTTCTTATAGAGAGCCGTTTTTTTTTACGGCAAGTGCGCAGCCCTGCGCTGCATCCCGGCCGCGGAACGATTGTACGGTTCTCTGCGGCCTGAATACAGCTTGTGCGCCGGGGGCGGGGAGATAAGTTGAAGGGGATGTCGTGTGGGCCTTATCATGTGGCGGAGCTATCTGGAGGATTCATGGCGCGAAAAAATAACCCCCGTCCCAGTCGCCGGGAATGGCTGCTCGGCGGAGCGCTGGGCCTTGGCGGACTGGATCTCGTCGGGCTGAACCTGCCCGGTCTCCTGGCGGCGGAGGAGGCTGCTGGCCGGTCCCGGGCGAAGGCGAAGTCCTGTATCCTGTTTTTCATGGAGGGTGGTCCGGCCCACCAGGATCTCTGGGATCTCAAGCCGGAGGCTCCCCTTGAATACAGGGGTGAGTTCAGGTCGATACGAACGAGGACCCCGGGGGTCCAGGTCTGTGAGCACCTGCCGCTTCTTGCGCGGCAGATGCACCATTTTGCCCAGGTGCGCTCGGTTCACCACGACGTCAACGACCACAACGCGGGCGCCTATTATTGTCTCACCGGTCATTCGCCGCGGGTCGGAAACAAGCTGATTATCTCTCCCGGGCCGAGCCTCTTTCCATCCTACGGAGCGGCTCTTTCGAGGCTCCGTCCAACCGGAAGCGAGCTGCCGGACTTTATCCATATTCCAGAGGTTCTCTCCAACAACAGCTACGATCTCCCGGGGCAGTTCGCGGGTTTCTTCGGTCGTCAGCACGACCCCTATGTTACCGGCGACCCCAGCCTCCCGGCGTTCAATGCCAGGCGGTTTGAGCTCTCCGCCGATGTTACCCGGGAGCGTTTCCTGCGCCGGAGACGTCTGCGTGAAAAGCTGGTTGAATCCATCGCCTCCTCGCCCGGGGGCGACAAGGTCCTCGGGGAAACGGAGCCTCACTACCGCAAGGCCTTCGAACTGCTCAGCTCATCAAAGGTGCGGGATGCCTTTGACCTCAGCCGCGAGCCCGAGAAGGTGCGGGAGCGCTATGGCTTCGACCGCAAATCAAACAGAGCGAAGCAGGCCCGGCAGTTCGGCGGAGTGCCCCATCTCGGCCAGAGCATGCTGCTTGCCCGCCGCCTGGTTGAGGCAGGCTCCAGGCTGGTGACGGTCTGCGCGGGGCGAAGGTATTGCCAGGCCTGGGATACTCATCGGCAGCATTTCCCGCTCATGAAGCGCTCCCTGTTGCCCTTGACCGACAGGGCTCTTTCAGCCCTGCTCGAAGACCTCGCTGAGCGGGGGCTTCTTGATGAGACGCTGGTGGTGGTGATGGGGGAATTCGGCCGGACTCCGAAGATCGGGCAGGTGACGAGCAATGCCGGGGCGGATAAGGGAGGACGTGATCACTGGCCGCATTGTTATTCCGTTCTCCTCGCAGGAGCCGGTATTTCCGGCGGTGCGGTCTACGGGAAAAGCGACCGCCATGCCGCTTTTCCCGAGTCGAACCCGGTCAGTCCTGAGGACATAGCGGCTACGATTTACGACCTCATGGGCCTTGAGTCCGGCATGGAAATTACCGACCGTCTTGACCGAAAGGTCCACCTGAGCGACGGAACACCGATAAGGGAGATCTATTCATGATGAAGCTATCATTGCCTACGCGAAGGAGCGGCGCCTTCCGCTCGCTGCTGGCCCTGCTCTTCTGTCTTGCATCGCTGGACACCGGCGCGAGCGAGCTTGCCGGCCCCTGGAAGAAGCACATTGTCCTGCCTGCTACCGCGACCGGGGGTGGGGTCAATACGGTCCTGGCCAACGATTTCGATGGAGATGGCAAGCTCGATATCATCTCGAGCTTTTCCGGCAAGGTGATGCTCCTGAAGGGCCCCGACTGGAAGCAACGGCTTGTCGTACATAAGCTGCCCACCAGCAGGCCGGGGAGGCCGGGCCGCGGGTGTATTCACAGCACCCTGCTGGATGTGGATGGAGATGGCGACCTGGATTTCTGCGGTTCCCACCAGGGGGTGTTCTGGCTGGAGTGCCCGGATAAGCCGTTTTCTACCGAATGGAAACGCCGCGAGGTGGACTCGGAATTCCAGGGAACTCACTGTCTCATCACCGGAGATGTAGACAGGGATGGCAAGCTTGACCTGATAGCCAACTCGGGCAGGGGGACCGGACAGACCTCTGTTCCTTTTTCACTCACCTGGCAGAAGATCCCCCCGAAGCCCCTGGAGGCGAAGAGCTGGATTCGAAATGTCTTTGCGGTTCGTGACGCGCCTGGCGCTTCGCATTACACCGGCTTCGGCGATGTGGATGGGGACGGCAGGCCGGACATCTCCTGCGCGGCCAAGGGCGGCGAGCAATTTCCCGGCGGTGAATGGTTTGCCTGGTGGCGGCAGCCGGAGGATCCCCGAAAGCCCTGGAGAAAGCATCTGCTCTCGGACAAGCAGCCCGGCGCGAGCAATATCCA
>DODI01000187.1:4884-7782 GCA_003509045.1 Planctomycetota bacterium
CCGGATTTCAAGGCGATCGAGATCGACCCGGAGATCGAGGGCCCGCATTCGCTGGCCACCGTCGATCTCGATGGGGATGGGGACATCGATGCCGCGACCTGCGGAAGGCTGAATAACGGGATCGCCGTCTGGTACGAGAATGATGGGAAGGGGAAGTTTCGCCGGCACCTTATTGGAAAGGACCAGGGCTCCTATGATCTCAGGACGGTCGATCTCGATGGCGACGGCGATCTCGACATACTGATCGCAGGGCACAACAGCGCCAATATCGTCTGGTACGAGAGCCCGTTGAAATAGAACCCTGGCTCTATTCTCCGGGCTTCTTCTTTTCCGTCTTGCGCTTCGCCCGGCGCGCATCGCGCAGTTTTCGCTGCTCTTCCCGCGACTTCTTTTTGTTCTTCTTGCCGGAGGCGGGGGTGTCCGCGCTCCAGCGTTTCGCCGCTCCATTGGCGGGCTCCGCCATCTCATCGAGCCAGGCATCGTAGAGCCGCTTGAGCTTTTTGACCTGCTCGGGATGCTTTCCAGAGAGGTCTTTTGATTCACCGATATCGCTCTCGAGGTCAAAGAGCTCCAATCGCGTCTTGAGACCGACCAGCTTCCATTTCCCCGACCGGATGGCCCAGGCTCCCTTTCCCGCCGCCGAGCTCCAGTAGAGCTGCTCGTGGACCAGGTCGGTCTTTCCCTCGAGCGCCGGCATGATGTTTCTGCCGTCAAGGGGGAGGCTTCCTACCCGGCCGGTTTCGGCCGCCGCCAGGGCGGTGGGGAGGATGTCGATCGACATCAGGGGGGCGGAGCAGGTCGTGCCTCCCTTGAGCTTAGCCGGCCAGGAGACGATGAAAGGGACCCGCACCCCGCCCTCGTAGTCATTCTGCTTGTAGCCGCGCAGCGGCGCGTTGTTGGCGTGCATGACCTTGGAGCCGCCATTGTCGGTGAGAAAGAAGAGCAGGGTGTTGTTATAGACGCCCTCGGACTTGAGGGTGTCGACGATCTTTCCAACGCCCGTGTCGAGGCTCCTGAGCATGGCCATCAGCGTGTTGCGGGCGGGGTCGTCGGTCTCCTTGCGGATGTCGGCGGCGGGAGCCTGGGCCGGCGAATGCACCGCGTTGTAGGCGACGTAGGCGAAGAAGGGCTTGTCCTTGTGGCGCCTGATGAAGGAGACAGCCTCCTCTGTGATCCGGTCGGTGAGGTAGCCCTTGTCCTTGATGGGCTCGAGGCCCCGGTAGATCGGGTGGTCAGGAGTGTTGAGATCGAAGTAGTCGTGCGCTCCGCGACCCATGAAGCCGTAAAACTCATCGAAACCCCGGTGCAGGGCGTTGTACTTGATGTCGACCCCGAGGTGCCATTTTCCAAACGCCCCCGAGATATAGCCGGCCTTTTCCAGGTGCTGGGGAAAGAACGTTTCCGACAGCGGCACGCCGGAGCCGCCCTCGCCCGCGGTGTAGATTCCGAAGCGCTGCTGATAGCGTCCGGTCATCAGTCCCGCGCGGGTGGGAGAGCAGACATGTCCGCTGGTATAGCCGGCGGTGCAGATGACGCTCGAGCGGGCCAGCTTGTCGATGTTCGGGGTGCTGACCTCCTTCGGGTGGTGCGGATTGTAGCTGACATCGGCGTAGCCCTGGTCATCGGTGAGGATGACGACGATGTTCGGCTTCCGGGCCTCGGCTGTACCGGCGCATGCCAACCACAGCGCGGCGGCGAAGGCGGCCGGTAGCAGCGTCGGGAACCTGGTTGTTGGAAAATCCCGGGGCACCCTGTTTGGAGTTTTCAATTCAGTCATTTTTTGCTCATCTGGACTCAGTCTCGTTAGAATACTGCTCTGATTATCATCAGCATCTCCCCGGACACCAAGACGAAGCCGTGAAGCAATTCCTTTTGATTTTCATTTTCCTCTCAAGTACCGGCTGGGGCCGGGCGCAGGAGATTGACTTCAACCGGCAGATTCGTCCGCTGCTCAGTGACAATTGCTTCAAATGCCACGGGCCGGATAAGGGCAAGCGCAAGGCGGACCTGCGCCTCGACACAGAGGAGGGGCTTCGCGCGGAACTGGACGATCAGAAGCTGATTGTCTCCGGTAAGCCTGAAGAGAGCGAACTCTACCTTCGCCTTGTCCACGAGGATGAAGATGAGCGCATGCCGCCGCAGAAGACCAGGCTGAAGCTCGACCCTTCGGAGATTGAGCTGGTCAAAAAGTGGATCGCCCAGGGGGCCCGGTGGCAGGAGCACTGGTCCCTGCGCCCGCTTGAAAGTCCAGCCCCGCCGCCGGCAGGGGAGAGTGACTGGCCGCTGAACCCGATCGACCAGTTTGTCCTGCGGGGTCTTCGCAAGGAGGGATTCTCCCCTTCGGCGGAGGAGGAGAAGGCCCGTCTGTTTCGCCGCCTGGCTCTCGACCTCACCGGTCTGCCCCCGGGGCTCGAAGAGCTCGACAGCTACCTTCTCTCCGCGGCGCCCGATGCGTACGCGAAAGCGGTAGACAGGTTGCTCGAATCACCTTCCTATGGAGAGCGGATGGCCTGGGACTGGCTCGACCTGGCCCGCTACGCCGACACCAACGGGTTCCAGGGGGACAGCACCAGGAGCATGTGGCCCTGGCGGGACTGGGTGGTCCGGTCCCTGAATGCCAACATGCCCTTTGACAGGTTCACGGTTGAGCAGATTGCCGGCGATATGTTGCCGGATGCGACCCTGGAGCAGAAGCTTGCCACCGGGTTCTGCCGCAACCATATGATCAACGGTGAGGGAGGCCGTATCGCCGAGGAGAACCGGGTTGAGTATATTTTTGACCAGATCGAGACGGTGGGTACGGTCTGGATGGGGCTCACGGTTCAATGTGCCCGCTGCCACGACCACAAGTTTGATCCTCTCAGGCAGCGCGATTACTACCAGCTCTTTGCCATCTTC
>DODI01000187.1:8104-8309 GCA_003509045.1 Planctomycetota bacterium
TTCAACCAGACTCCGGTCAACGGCGGCGGTCGGGATCCCGCTACACCTCCCGTTATCCGGGCTCCGGACACACTCCAGTACGGCAAGCTCGAGAAGCTGAACAGGGAGGTCGCGGATGCGGCGCTGAAGGTGGCGAGGGTCGAGGAGCGGCTCTTCACCCGGGATGAGGGGCAGAATGCCGCGCAGTCCGAGGCGGCGAAGGAGC
>DODI01000109.1:0-6870 GCA_003509045.1 Planctomycetota bacterium
CTACGTCAACCAGTACACCCTGATCATGGACGTCATGTTTCCCGAGGGCTCCCTGCTGGAGTCGGGCTGGGCCGCCTTCTACAATACCAACCCGCCCGCCAGCAACGACGGCGACTGGTTCCTGCAGGGAGCCAACCGCGGTATCGGTATCTCGGGGAATTACGGCGGGACGGTGCTGCCTGACACCTGGCATCGACTGGCCCTCGTGGTCGACCTGGTGGAAGGAACCTACACCAGCTACATTGACGGAACCCAGGTCCAGCAGAATACCGGGGAGGGGCTCGATGGGAGGTTCTCGCTCTACTCGATCAATGATGGGGAGAGCGAGGGGATCTCGATTTTCGCCGATGACAGCGGTGACAGCGCGAGCGGCTACGTGAACAGCGTGCAGATCCGTGACGTGGCCATGCCGGCCGGCGAGATCGCGGCGCTGGGCGGGCCGACCGCGGATGGCATTCCCGTCCTCGCCGAATATACCTGCCCGATGGCGCTTCAGTGCTGCGTTGACCGCGAGACGGGTGAGGTCAGCCTCTCCTGGGCGGGCGGTGCGGGCATGGAGGGGCTCGAGCTCTTCCGTGATGGAGAATCGATTGGCGCGATCGCCGGCGACGCGGCGTCTTTCAGCGATACGGATGCGGGCCCCGGCAGCCATGTGTACGAGATTCGGTCTACCGGAGAAGAAAATTGCGGTAACCTGCCGCTGGTCTGCCAGGCGCTCATCTTCGATGTTGGCGACTCGATCCTCTACGAGGGTTTTGATTGCTACCGAACCGATGAGGACCTGGCGGCGGCCGGCTGGGAGTCGGTCGAGGTGAACGAGCCCCTCGAGGATCAGCGCTGGACTGTCACAAATCCTTCGAGCCGGGCCAACCCGCCCTCGGCCAATGGAATGCCGACAACCGGGGGGTTTGTTATCTCAGAATACGCGGCGGCGAGTCTCGACGCTCCCGGCAGCGGCGTCTCTCACGACCTGTGGAGTCCCGTCTTCAGCGCCGCCGATCACGAGGAGGTCTGGTTGCATATGGATGCCTCCGTGCAGCTCAACAACAACGGCGACGCGATCTTTGACGTCGACGTGTCGGTCGATGATGGAACCACCTGGAACAACGTCTTCCGCCGGATCGCTCCGGCGCGCATGGTCGAGCCTCTTCCATCGCTCGAACTTGAAAACGCGGATGGGGCCTTTGGCCGGCTCCATATAGACCTCTCCGAGTTCGCCGCGGGCGAGGAGGCCGTACGCTTCCGTCTGCGTCATTTCGAACCCACCTGGGACTGGTGGATCGCCGTGGACAATGTCCTGGTGGACAGCAAGGCGCCCGGCGGATCGATCGAGGTGCTGCCGCTGGCCGACTTCGGCGACGAGGCGGTTCCCGATGATTGGGATGTCTATTCAGGTGACGAGTCCGATGGCCTGCGCCCGTGGAACGTCGATGACATCTGCGCGGTTTCCCTGCTGAACGCCGGCATCGGGTTTCCGGACATGGCCGATGGGCGGCAGCTCCATCACTTCGATGAGTTCTTCGCCATGGCGGACCCTGTCTGCACCGGGGATATCATGGATGAGTACATGTCGCTGCCTCCCATGGACTGCTCGGATTACGAGGAGGTTTTCCTGCATGTCCGCTCGGCGATCATGGCCAGCGACAGTACGCTCGCGGAGATCCTCTTGAGTCTCGACGGCGGAGAGACCTGGGAAGAGGAGCCGATCTTTACCTATTCCGGCGGCGCCCTGAGCGATCCGGAAGAGGATCCCTATTACAATGAGTTCATCTTCGAGCTCCCCCGCGCCGCGGGGCAGGAAGATGTTTCCATCGCCTTCCACTATTCAACCCTCTCGCTTCCGGGCGTGCAGGCCTGGTGGGCGATCGATGACGTCGCTGTCACGGCAAACGGCGGAGAGGGACCCGGTCCGGGTCCCGGCGGCGGACAGGAGTTCATCCGCGGTGACGCCGATGACAACGGCAGCCTGCAGCTGACCGATGGAATCTTTATCCTGAACTTCCTCTTCCTCGGGGGAGGGACTCCGGGCTGCACCGAGTCAGCGGATGCCGATAACAACGGCAGCATCCAGCTGACCGATGGAATCTTCATTCTGAACTTCCTCTTCCTTGGCGGCGACGCGACGCCGGCTCCAGGGGCGCTCGCCTGCGGACTGGATCCCGATGAGGCGGGAACCTTCCTTGACAGCGGCTGTGAGGATTATTCCAGCTGTCCGTGATTCTTTCCACGGTTCGGACCGCTGGAAAATGGAGGGTTTCTTCGTACCTTTGCGGAGGCTTGGTATAAGGTGTCTGTGAATTCGGGGGGACCCCGGAACGTTAATGTGCTGCCCCCCGAGACGAAGATCGCTTCCGGTTCGAGTTGCAGTGGCTTCTCCGGAAGCTCAAGGAGGTTTCCCTTCGTGAGAGGTCATCCGCAGGTCTTTCGTTTGTTCCTGGCGGCGATCCTGTCGCTCGCCTGCTCCGCGTGCCAGCGCGGCGCCGGCGATTCCGCCGGGAAGGAGGGGGGAGGGAATCCGGTTCCGAGGCTGCGGATCTACCACCAGGAATTGCCGCCTGCCGAATGCGCTGCGGAATATTCCCGGATCAAGACGATGGGAGCGAAGCGTGATTTCGAGGCGATGGTCGGGGGCTATCCGGCACTGCTGAACTGCCTGAGCGGGTCCTGGGGCGGCAAAGCGGATGAGCGCCTCTGCCCCTATCATTACAATTTCTGCCTGGCTCGCAATAACAGCCAGGGGCCGCTGAGGGCGCTGGCGGAGCTCAATGCGGGAATCAAGGCCTGGCCGGAGAGCTTCCAGCACAGGGTTCTTCTCGCCTCGACGCTGATGCGCATCGGGGTGTTCCGCTCGACCATACCTGAAGGGACGGATGACGCCGTCCATACCGTTCTCGATCCCGTCTTTCACCCACTGCTGAAAGAGATGAGGATTTCTCCCGAATCGCTGCATGTGCAATGGGCCCACCTTCTGCTCAGGCTCAAGCGAACAGAGGAAGGCTTCGCCCAGATCCAGAGGGCGCTCGAGCTGCAGCCGGATCATTTCAGGGCAAGGCATCTGAAGGCCAATTTTCTCGTCGCCCTGCAGCGGGGCAGGGAGGCGGTTGCTCTCACCAGGGAGCTTCTGAAGGAACGCCCGGAGGATGGATCCCTGGAGATGATCCTGCTGAGCGGCTGTCTTGATACCGGAGAAACTGCCGAGGCGCTGGAGCTCTACGACCGTCTTCGGTCCCGGGCCGGGACCGTGTTCTCGTCCCGCCTGAAGGTTAAGATCGCCGGTGGACTCAACTCTCTGAAACGCTACGCCGAGGCCCGGGAGCTCCTGCTGGAGGTGTTGACCGAGGACCCCGAGGACTCAGGCGGCCTGCACCAGCTGGCGACGGCCCTGCGCGGGCTGAAGCTCCCGGCCGCCAGCCAGGCCTTGATCCGCCGGTCCAAGGAGCTGCACGCCTATTTCTACGAGAGGCTCGAGGCTGAGGCCGCCGCTCGCGGAGGTCGCCTGGCCCAGGACGCCTTCAACCGGGCAAGGGCGCTCAATGAGCTGGATCGAACAGGGGAGCTTCTCCAGGTGCTTGACAAGGCCCTGGAGGTTAAGAAAGAGCTGGTTGATCTGCAGCTGATCAAGGCGGATGTTCTGTTGCGCCTCGGGCGAGCGGAAGCGCAGCGAGTCGAGCTCGAGCGGCTCGTGCTCTCGGAGCAGTGCCCCGCCATGATCCGGCTTGTGCTTGCGCGGCTCAGGCTGCGCGCCGGTGACCGGGAGGGAACGGCGAAGCTGATCGAGGAGCCGCGAAATAATCTTTCCAGGCTGCTGAAAGACACTCCCAGGCTGGGGGCTCACCTTCTTCGGATCGCCCGTGAGAGCGGGGATCTCGATGAGGTCTCGAGGCTTGTCGATTTTCTTGATACCGCGGATCTGGGCTCCAACGGCAATCCGGAGGTCGCAATGTTGTGCAAGGCCGAGGTCCACCTGCGTGAGGGCAGGCTCAAGGAGGCCCGGAGCATCCTGGGCAGCAACTACCGCATGCTGGAGGGCGGAGACACCTGGGCAGGAGCGCTGCGGCTCCTGGCGGGTTCAGGGAATTCCTCGGGTGAGGATCTAAGCGACCTTGTCGATCATCCTGAGGTGGCCCGGTCCGCGGCGGTCTTCAGTCACGTCGTTTCAACCCCCGCCATTGCCGACCTTCTCGAAAGGGCCGACAGGCTGAGGAGGGAGAGCGGCAAGCTCCTTGCGCGAATGCGAGGGTTCTCAGACGGTGATGTCCTGCCGCTCTGGCGCGAGTTGCTGCGGCTCTACCGTGAATCCGGAGCATCGAGAAAGGCGCGGGAGACGGCCTGGTACCTCTGGCACCTCGACCCGGGCGGCCTGGAGGCTACCCGGAGCCTTCTCAGCACCCTTCAGCGCGAGGAAGAGGTTCTCACCCGTCTCTACGTCCTTGAGAATGGTCTGAAGCGGAACCCGGCGGATGCCGGTCTCAAGGCCCTGCGTGAGCAGGCGTTTCTTTTTCTTGGGATTGGAAAGCAGTGATCAAGATGAAGGAGAGGGCCTCTCTTACCGGTCTATTTACTGGAGCGCTGCTGCTGGCGGTTTTTTCCGGCTGCGGCGGGGAACCGTCCGGCGCCGGGTTGTTCAGCGATGTTACGCACGAGCTCGGAATCGACTTTGCCATGGTCAACGGGGCCGCCGGAGAGCGCTTCATTAACGAGACCATGGTAGGGGGGGGAGGCTGGATTGACTACGATGGAGATGGCTGGCTGGATCTCTATCTTACCAGTGGACATGAGGCCCCGAGGGACGCGGAGAAGCCCGGCGCGGCAAAAAATCGCCTGTACAGGAATCTCTCGGGAACTGGTTTTGAAGATGTGACCGAAAAGGCAGGGGTGGGAGACCGTCGCTATTCCAACGGTGTCTCCGTCGCGGATTATGACAACGATGGCGACCAGGATCTCTTTGTCGCCAACGTCGGGCGCAGCACGCTCTACCGCAACCGGGGGGATGGCGGCTTCGATGATGTCACCGCTGTCGCAGGCCTGGGGCGTGAGGGCTTCGGTTCGAGCGCCACCTGGCTTGACTACGACAGGGATGGCTATCTCGACCTCTTCGTGGTTCGCTACCTGGAATACATCCCGCGCCTGGCGCGGCCCTGCACCGAGCGGGGCAACAGGGTCTATTGTCACCCGCGCCTCTTCAACGGCCAGGGCGATCTGCTCTACCGCAACAGGGGAGATGGCACCTTCGAGGATGTCAGCGAGAGGTCGGGGATCTCGCTCGGGGGGGCTAACGATGGGAAGGGGCTCGGCGTCCTGGCGGCGGATTTTGATGGAGATGGCCTGCAAGACCTCTATGTCGCCAACGACACGACATCGAATTTTCTCTGGCGCAACAGGGGAGATGGAACCTTCGTCGATGTCGCCCACGAATGGGGGGTTGCTCTCAGCTCGGACGGCAGGACGCAGGCTGGGATGGGGGTCGATGGGGCGGACATCAACGGCGATGGGTGGCTGGAGATCCATGTGACGAACTTCTCGAGGGAGACGAATAATCTCTTTATGCGCGAGGCGCCTGGGTCCTATACCGAGGCGGTCCAGGGCTCGAGCCTGGGGCGCTCGTTTGACCGCCTTGGATTCGGGACGGTGTTCGGAGATTTCGACCTGGATGGAGATCTCGATCTCTCGATAGCGAATGGCCACGTGGATGACATAGTAGAGATGAACTCGCGCGAGACAGGGATCAGCTACCTTCAGCCTCCTGACCTTCTCCTCAATGACGGCAAGGGCCGCTTCTCCCCGGCCCTGCAACCGGGGGCGGCCTTTGGAAAGGAATACGTCGGGCGGGGACTCGCCAGCGCCGATTACGACAACGACGGGGACCTTGACCTGCTGCTGTGCACGATTGACCAGGGGGCTGTCCTGCTGCGAAACAATCAGAACAGCCGGGAGAAGACGACGTCGAATTATCTCTCCATCCGGCTGGTGGGCAGCAGGGGGCCTCGTGATGCCTACGGCAGCACGGTCGTGGTCGAGTTCGGCGGCCGGAGCCAGCACCTCCTCTGCCAGGCGGGCAGGAGCTACCTCTCCTCGGTTGATCCCCGGCTCAATATCGGGCTTGGCGACAACGCCAGGGCCGAGAAGGTGACGATCACCTGGGCGAGCGGCCAGGTGCAGGTGCTCACGGACCTCGCCGCTAACCGGCAGCTGGTGGTCGAGGAGCCCGGGGAGTAAAAAACAGAGGCCCCGAAGCTCATGAGAGCCCCGGGGCCTCCGGTTGATCGCCTGGCAGGCGCCTGTCAGTTACAGGAGTCCTGGCAGTCGATGATCTGCACGCAGCCAGCTCCGAGCGCGTGGCCCGGACCGCCCTGGAACAGCCAGTTCAGCGCTCCAATGCCGTCGGAGAGATCCAGCGCGCTGTCGCCGTTGAAGTCAAGACCTGCAGGACAGGCGGGGTCCTCTCTGCCGAGGAAGAGATACCCGAACACCGAGATCGCGTCACTGATATCGACTCCCGCATCCTGGTTGTAGTCACCGGGGATCTGGCCGCCGCCGAGAGCTTCCGGGGTGGCTTCCGCCGCCGCCGAGCTGTCGGACTCGTTGCCCCCGGCATCTACAGCGGTCACGGTATAGGAATAGGTGGTGCCGTTTTCGGCAGCATCATCGGTATAGGCGCTGTCGACCAGGACTTCAGCGATCACCGAACCGTTTCGCGAGAGACTGTAGTAGTCGAAGTCGCCCTCTGTGTTGTCGTCCCAGTCAAGAGTCACGACACCGTCACCAGCCTCGGCTGCCAGGCCCGTCGGAACCGCCGGGGGAGTAACATCGGGGACCACCGAGAAGCTGCAGTTGCCAAGCTCCGGTCGGATCGTCGCGCCTTCCCAGGTA
>DODI01000575.1:0-1952 GCA_003509045.1 Planctomycetota bacterium
GACATGGCGGGGAAGTCGAGAAACTGCAGTGAGGCGGGAGTGTATTTCTGCGGCTCGTAGTCATCCCGCAGCCTCTCCAGGCGCGGGTCAACAACCTTGACCGAGCGCATGACGGGCTTGTTGCCGCTATGAGCATGGTCGGGCTCGTCATAAAACTCAGTAAGAAGGTTGAACAGAGTTGTCTTTCCGCTTCCCGGCAACCCCAGGATACCTATTTTCAATCTTCGTCCTCCTTGCGCTTGCCGATATTCAACAGTCGACAGACTATAATACCGAACTCGTAGAGCAGCACCAGAGGGCAGGCCATCAGGAGCAGGCTGAAAGGGTCCGGCGGGGTAAGAAAAGCCGAGACGATAAAGCCGATCAGGATCGCCGTTCGACGAGCCTTACGGAAGCCCTCGACGTCCACGATACCCGTCCTGTTCAGAAAGACCATGACCAGCGGCGTCTGGAAGACAAGGCCGAGCACCAGGGTAAGCGTGAAGAACAGGCTGATGTAATTCCCCAGGGTGAAGGCGAGATCGATATCGGCTCCTCCCCAGGTCGCCAGGAATTTAAGCGCGGTCGGGATCAGGATCAGATAGCCGAAGGTCGCTCCGATGGCGAAGAGGATCATCGAGAACGGGAGAAAGGTCAGCACATAGCGCTGCTCGTTCTTATAGAGGCCCGATCCCACAAACTTCCACCCCTCGTAAAGAACAAGGGGAAAGGTAAACAGCAGGCCGAAGATGATGGCGACCTTGAGATGCGTATAGAACTGCTCGAGGTAGGAGATCACCATGATGCGGGCCTCCTCGGTCGCCTGCATGCCCTCGACAATCTCGTCAAATCCTCGCAGCGCCTCGAGAAAATCCGTTTTGATTGTAGAGTCGCGGCTGCTCTGTTCGAGCTCCTCGATCGTAGCGGCGCTGGCGCGGACCTCCTCCTTGCGCTGTGTGAGAATTTCATTAAACGCCGCCAGGCGGGTGATCGGATCATCAAGATCATCGCCCCAGCCGCCGAGGAGCCAATCATCAGTTTCCGGCTCCGCCCCTTTCAGGGCCTTCAGCTTCTCCTCCAGGGCCCTGAAGCGCCTGGGGATTTCCGAAACCGGCTCGAGCTCTCCCAACGTCGCAAAACGCTCCGCGACCTTTCCGGCCAGGAGCTCACCCTGCTTGCGATAGGACTCCTCGAACCTCAAGCGCTCCGCCTCGGGCAGAGATGGCAGGAGCTGCTCGAGCTCACCAGCAAAATTGCTGAAGGGTTCCGAGAGCTCCCTGATAATGGCCTGGCGCCTAACCTCGCCCCTGAACAGGACCTGCCAATCGGTGAGGCTGACGCCGGGGACCGCCTCGCCCGGAGCCCCTGGCGGAGCCTCAAAGGCCTGGAGCTCCTTGAGCTGCGTATCGAGACGCTCGAGCAGCTTGCTCTTCTGGGCGTTCCTGAAGGCACGCTGATGCGGCTGGAGCGTAATCTCCATCAGTGGCTTCTCGAAAGAAACAGCCACGACCACGCCAACGACAACATAGAGAAGAGCGAAGAGGATCCTTTTGCGAAGTTCCTCTAAATGCTCCCCGAAAGTCATGCGGACTTCGCGCATAACACCGCCTCAGTCACCTGGCTTGCCAGGATAAGCTTGTAAACTTGGGTTATCCTGCCTTGAGGAACGAATCCGACCGATCCAGGAAACGACTCCCGGAGGACCGATACCCCGTTGGTGACGAAGCTCAAGCCGGAAAAGCGGTTT
Source organism: Planctomycetota bacterium (assembly GCA_003509045.1). Classification (GTDB taxonomy): domain Bacteria; phylum Planctomycetota; class UBA8108; order UBA8108; family UBA8108; genus UBA8108. The sequence continues at coordinate 1,727 of DODI01000575.1, forward strand.
CCACTCCGCCCATCCCGGCCCTCCGCCGCCGCGTCCTGCCAGCTGCAGCCGCGATCCGGCCCTTTCCCCTGGGAAAAAACCTCCGTCCCCGCTGAGTCGGCCTCAAGGCCGTACAGTAGGGACGAATACGCGACAGGACAGATCTGTCCAGACGCCACAAAGGCTTGCCTATCAAAGAGAGCAGATTCTACCCCACATCGAGGCGGGCTGCAAAGAACCGGCTTCG
>DODI01000575.1:2337-5989 GCA_003509045.1 Planctomycetota bacterium
AGACGTTCCGCCACCTTGAACTCGGTGGTCTTCTCGTAGTCCTCGAGAGCCACGAGATAGCTCGTGTTGATATCCACGTTACCCTTCACCTGCACACCGTAGCCGCTGAGCTTGGCCCTGAGGAAATCCTCGGTCATCTCCTGGCTGGTAAGCTTGGTGCCGGCAAAAACGAAGATCGGCTTTTCTTTCTGATCGTAGAAGGGGCTGGTGATCAGGTCGCCAGCGACGATCGGATTCCTCTCGGCATCGACCTGCTCAATGACCCTGACCTCGGCGGAAATCTCGTCGACCTGGCGAACTTCCACCCGGCCCTTGAACATCTTCTTGCCGCCCTTGATCGGACGATAGACCCTGAAGATCAGGCCATTCTTGAGATGATTCCTGCGGCCGATATCCACCCAGCCCTTGCCCAACTCATTGGCCACATGGACAAGCTTTCCATCAGGCTTGGCATCGGCGAGGGTCAGAAGCTGACGGTCTTTCGACTGCAGCTTCTTCACGAGAATGTGAAGCGTGCTGAGTTCCGAGTCCTTGCGCTGCATCTGGCGGTTGGCGCCCAGCTCTTTCTCGGTCCACTCTTCCTCTTTATCCTCGAACTCCTGCTTCAGGCGTTCGACAACCGTGAGGTGATTACTCGCGCAGTCCTCAGAGGCCTGCTGCGCCTCAGCCACCTGGGATCTCTGTTCCTGCAGATCCTGGGTGAGTGTCTTGATCGTTCCTTCGCGACTTGCAATAGCGGCCGTAAAGGTCTTGTCCGCCTTGTCGCGCTCCTGGACAGCCCCATCGCGAATACCCTGGTACTCCTTGAAGGTTCCCGGATAAAGAGCGTAGGGCTCGAGCAGGTTGGTGAATACCGGATGGGGCTTCCGGTTGAGATCCTTGTTGGCCTGGTTGATCGCAGCGAGAACACTCGTGAGCTGATTGGTCTTCAGGTTCTCGATCATGTCGTCGGTGTCGTCATAATTATCGACGAGGTTCACGCCAACGATGAGACCCTTGACCGCCCTCAGCTCGTTGGCAAGAGTCTTATTCGCGTCGATGCCATCAGCCACATTGTCTTTCGCCTTCGTGAGCTGCGCCAAGACCTGTTCGTGCTCCTGCCTCCCCAACACAAAAAAGACCGTGACGAGCACGAACAGCATCATCGCAACAACGAACAGCCATAAATAAACAGAGCCTTCTCTTTGGGCCATGGAGGTCCCTCCTGCATGCAAACAATCCGAAACTGCTCCCATAAAAGGAGCGAGCAGGCTGTTCGCTCAACTTGCTTGGTAATCTTCTATTAAAACTGGTCTAAAAATTCCGGAGACCTAGCTTACGATTTTATGGGTACATGAATAGCTGTCAAGGACGGAACAGTAGATGGCTCAAAAGGTTTCGTAAACGAAGACGGCTGCTATGTTCCGAGAAAAAACGCCCATACCCCTTGACACGGGGATGTGCGACAGGTAAGGATACCCTAACAGAGAAGAATATGCAGAGGCGCCTTTCTACTCTGACCTCAGAAACCGGCCAATCCGGCAAATAAAGTCCGCAGAGCACCTTCTACGGGTTTTTAAACCGGCTGAACAGGGGCGGGAGTAAGGAGCGATAATCCTGTTCGGGACGGTCCTGATTGGGTTATTTTCGGGTGCCGAAGCGGTCTGAGCGGCGGATCCGAGCAGATACAGCGGTCTTCAAGCGAAAGCGAGAGGGCTGCTGAAAAGAGAAGCTGAAGAGAAAACCGAGCTGTTGATGGATCAAATTTTCCAACCGGCCTCACCCGGCCGGGGCAGAATACGCCTGGTCCCCCGCCTGAAAACGGGTGGAAGGATCTCTCTGTAGGCGATCGATTCGTGGCTCGGAACACTTTCCAAGTCTTTATTTCCATACCTACAATTTGATACGCCAGCCGGCAGCTGTTCCTGAACTGCGGGAAGAGTAGCTCGATTGGCTGAATGCCCGGACCGCCCTGGCTGCTTTATGCATGAAGGCCGGGGGACGGGCAGATTGCAGAGCTCCACATGATACTGGGCATTCTCGGCGGTATAGGTTCAGGCAAGAGCACCGTGACCCGCATGTTCGCGGACCTTGGAGCAAAAACCCTGGATGCGGATGCGGTCGCCCACGAACTCATCGAACGGGAAGATACGAAGTCTACTCTGCGACAGTGGTGGGGAGATGAGATCATCTCGGAGGATGGGACGGTGAACCGAACAAAGATTGCCGAGCGGGTCTTTTCCGATGCAGAGGAGCTTGTCCGCCTGGAAAAGCTCCTCCACCCCGAGGTCAGGGCGCGCATTAAAGAGAAGATCAGTGAATTCAAAGAGAACAACGGAAAGTTCCTGGTACTGGATGTACCGCTGCTGGCCTCCTCGACCCTCCGTGATTTCTGCGACGAGATCCTCTTCGTCAACTCAACCGAGACGCTTCGAGAAACCCGGGTCAAGGTAAGAGGCTGGTCGCCTGATGAACTGAAACGCAGAGAGGCGAACCAGGCCCCCGAAAGCAAGAAGAAGATTCTGGCTAATTCCATCATTAACAATTCAGGCAGTCTGGATGAAACACGTCGGCAGGTTGAAGATCTCTATGAGAGCCTGCTGGCTATCGATTTTACAGAGAGAGAGTGAGCAGGACGTGGCTAAGGCAAAACCAACCAAGAAGAAAACCGGCAAAACGAGCAAGACCTCCAAAGGCAAAGGCAAGGGCAAGGGCAACGAAGCCTCCTTCGGTCTTCCAAGTGACGAGGAGCTTGAGAAAGAAGCCCAGGCCATTGATGAGCAGAAAAAAGAATCTTCCGGAGAAGACCTGCACATCGGCCAGCTCCAGAAGATGTCCATCCCTCATCTTCATGAACTGGCCCAGGAGGAGGGCGTCCTGGAATATTCCGGACTCAAGAAGCAGGATCTCATCTTCAAGATCCTCAAGGAACGTACCGACAAGAGCGGGCTCATGTTTGGTGAAGGCGTCCTCGAGACCCTGCAGGACGGCTTCGGCTTCCTCCGCTCGCCGCGCTACAGCTACTACCCCTGCCCCGATGACATCTACGTATCACCATCGCAGATCAGGCGCTTCGGCATGCGCACAGGAACAGTGATCTCGGGCCAGATCAGGCCTCCAAAGGAGAACGAGCGGTATTTCGCCCTGCTACGGGTAGAGGCCATCAACTACGAGGAACCCGAGAATCTCATCAACAAGGCTAACTTCGATGACCTGACACCCCTCTACCCAGAGGAACGCCTGGTCATGGAGCTCGAGCCGGATGGACTGGAAATGCGGACCGTAGACCTCGTCACGCCGATCGGCAAGGGACAGCGAGGGCTGATCGTAGCCCCTCCCCGCACAGGAAAAACCATCCTGCTGCAGAAAATGGCCGAGAGCATCACCAAGAACAATCCTGAGGTAGACCTCATCGTGCTGCTGATCGATGAACGTCCCGAGGAAGTAACCGACATGGAAAGATCGGTCAAAGGCGAGGTCATCAGCTCCACCTTTGACGAGCCCGCCTCGAGACACGTGCAGGTAGCCGAGATGGTGATCGAGAAGACCAAGCGGATGGTCGAGTACGGCCGGGATGTCGTGATCCTGCTCGATTCGATCACTCGCCTGGGCCGCGCCTACAACACCGAGGTCCCCCACTCCGGTCGAATCCTGTCCGGAGGCGTCGATGCCA
>DODI01000575.1:6383-7287 GCA_003509045.1 Planctomycetota bacterium
AGCCTGACGATCATCGCCACCGCCCTGGTTGAGACAGGCAGCCGGATGGACGAGGTCATCTTTGAAGAGTTCAAGGGCACCGGAAACATGGAGCTGCATCTTGACCGGCGGCTGGCCGACAAGCGGGTCTGGCCGGCGATCGACATCGCTCGCTCCGGGACACGCAAGGAGGAACTCCTCCTTGACCCGGAAGAGCAGCGCAGAACATGGGTCCTCAGGAAGATACTCAACGACATGAATCCCGCAGAGGGCCTCGAACTCCTCACGAGCAAGCTCAAGGCCAATAAGGCCAACGCCGAGTTCCTGATGTCGATGAACCCGGACAAGGTTTGAGACTGGAAGACAGGCTCAGCGTGACTTCCTGCGAAGCCAGACGACCTGCTGCATAGTCTTGGGGCTCAGACCCTCGTCATCGACCATTCGTATGGTCAACCTGAGAGCAGCGGGCATGTAGGCAGCCTTGTAGCGCACGCCGGGCTGATCTTTCCCGCCCCACAGGGTGCTGTCGATATCCTCGACGAATTCAAGCATGCCGTTGATGTTGGTCTTGACCGTATAGTCGCCGGCGGGGAAGGCCGCCAGGCGCCCTGCTATGTTACCGCCCGCTTTCTGTCCTCCACGCTCGGCCTCGGTGAAGATGTACACCCTATCACCCGGGACCAGCTCGGCAAAGCTGATGCTGGGATTGCCGGTAAAACCGACCCTGACAGACTGCGGCCTGCGGCCGGCGTTGCGGGCAACGTTAGAGTCGCCCCAGACAGCCGTCTGGGCGATCGCCAGGGGAAACTTCACGGCAATCTTGACGCTGCCGTAGCCGAATTTCTTGGTGTAGATGTAGCCCTTGCTGCTCTTCGTTCTCTTGGGACGCGTGGCGAGCTCTACGGGATCCTTGTAGTCCTCTTCA
>DODI01000036.1:0-2428 GCA_003509045.1 Planctomycetota bacterium
CCTCTACCAGGAGCAGGTGATGCGCATAGCCAATGAGCTTGCGGGCTTCAGCCTGAGCGAGGCGGACACCCTCAGGCGCGCGATGGGAAAGAAGAAGAAGAAGCTCATGGCCAGATTCTCTGACCAGTTCATCGAGGGCGCCCAGAAAAACAAGGTCTCCATTAAAGGAGCGAAGGAGATCTACGACCTCATCGAAAAATTCGCGGGCTACGGGTTCAACAAATCCCACTCCGCCGCTTACGCGGTCCTGAGCTACCAGACAGCCTACCTCAAGGCGAACTACCCGGCTGAATTCATGGCCGCAGTGATGACCTGCGAGATGAACAATACCGACAAGATTGTCGAAAATCTCGAAGAGTGCAGGCGCATGAACATCGAATTCAAGGCGCCCGACATCAACACCTCGGAGAAGGAGTTCACGGTTGTCGACAACAAGATCTGGTATGGCCTGGAGGCCGTCAAGGGACTCGGAGGCAAGGTCGTCGATGGGATCCTAGATGCGAGGCGAGATGCCGAGTTCAAGTCGATCTTTGATCTCTCCGAGCGCATCGCCGGCAACTCCATCAACAAGTCGGCGCTCGAACAATTAATCAAGAGCGGGGCCTTCGACTGCTTCGAAAAGAAACGGGCTCAATTGGTGGAGACCGTCCCGACCGCCCTGAAGCGCGGACAGGAGGCGCGCAAGGACAAGGAGCGCGGGCAGATGACCTTTGGCTTCCTCGCCGCCGCCGCCCAGGAGGAAGGAGAGACCGACGACTCCTATCCGGACATCGACGAGTGGAGTGAAGCAGAGAAGCTCGCCAATGAAAAACAAAGCCTCGGGTTCTATCTCAGCGGCCACCCCCTGCAGAGATGGTGGCCCATCCTGAAGGGCTACACCACCACCACCATTGAACAGCACCTCGAGGAAAGCGAGAACTCGAAGGTCCGTATTGGCGCGCTGGTGACCAAGATAGAGAAGAGGGTCATGCGCAGAACGGGCCAGCCCTTCTATATTGCCACAGTGGAAGACATGAAACAGTCGATGGAGCTTTTCATCAGCGAAGAACTGCACGAGAAATATGGAGAGTACCTGGTGGCGGATGCGATCATCCTGGTCACCGGCAAGATCTACAACAGGGCGAATGGAAAGAGCCTGCGAGTAGAGCGAATCATACCGATGAAGGATATCCCGAGGCTGCTGACAAACGATCTCAGCATTCGGATTCCCCCTGAAAATGACGATAGCGACAAGCTGAAGTACAACCTCAAGAACCTCCTCGGCAGCCACAGGGGAAATTGCCCGGTCTTTCTCGTCCTTTCGAACGGAACGAGCCCCGGCAAGAGGATTCTTGTCGGTAAGGAGCTCTTCGTCACACCCGACTACGAGCTCTTCGATGGGATCCGGAATCTCTTCGGAGAAAACTGCCTCGTCATCAACAACGCTGGCTGAGGAAGAAACAAGACGGCGGCTTGGAGAAACGCGCCCCCATGGTCAAGAGTCCGCTTTCCATTGAAGACTTCCCCGCCGGATTCGAGAGGCGCCTCGATGCCAACCTCCAGGATTGCAGGGCTCGGATCGCCGCGGCAGCCGTTCGCTCCGGCCGGGCCGCCGAAGACGTCACCCTGATCACAGTGAGCAAGTATGTCGACTCAGGAATCATGCGCGTCCTCTACGACCTGGGAGTCCGGAAATTCGGAGAGAACAGGCCGCAGGAAGCGGCCAGGAAGAGCCGGGAGCTGGCCGACCTCGACGGGGTCGAAATCCACTTCATCGGCCACCTGCAGAGAAACAAGGCTCGATTGACGGTGGAGCATTGCCGATCGTTACACTCCCTCAACTCGCCTCGGCTCCTGAAAGAGCTCGAGAGACGATTGGAAGACCTTGAAACAGGTCATCCGGACATCTTCGTCGAGGTAAACATCTCCGGAGAAGAGTCCAAGATGGGGCTGCCGGCCGAAGAGCTGACCAGCCTCCTTACGAGCATCTCGAGCTCACCGAATGTGGCCGCGAGACTGCATGGCCTGATGACCATCCCTCCGTATTCCAGCGAACCTGATGGGGCACGCGCCTGCTTCACGCAATTGCGGCGGCTTCGTGACCAGCACCTCACCTCAGGGTTATTACCCCCTGGAGCGGGACTGTCGATGGGAATGAGCTCGGACTTTGAGATGGCCATCGAAGAAGGCGCGACCGTGGTACGAGTCGGAAGTGCGATCTACAGCCAGGATTGAGAAAACCGCTATGACTGGGGAAAGAGCCGCAAGTCAGGTCGGCCTGGAAGAAACGGATTCAGGCGTGCTCATCAATATACGCGCGGCGCCGGGAGCCGCCCGGGACAAGGTTCTCGGAATTCATGCAAACGCCCTGAAAATTTCCGTCTGCGCGCCCGCACTTGACGGTAAGGCCAACAAGGCTCTCTGCCGTGTTCTCGCAAAGAAACTCGGT
>DODI01000036.1:2838-5869 GCA_003509045.1 Planctomycetota bacterium
GGCAAAGCCGAAGCTGCCGGGATCGTAGCGGAGGCGCTCCCCGCCAAAAAGAGGTCCCGATAATAAGGCCCTTAAGTTCCACTTCTTTTCCTTTGCTTTAAGGACGTCTTCTGACGATATATTGAAAACCTGCTGGTGGTTTTCATGACATAAGCCCCCATAAAAACGAAACACGGAATAAAAAAGAACAGGGAAGAGACATGATTCACATTGAAGAAGATGAACTGAAACTGATCCATCTGAGCGACGACGACGAGGAGGAGGGAGAAGATGAGAAGGAGCAGAAGGCTCCAAAGGCTCCAGCCGTCGCCATGGACCTCCTCAAGAAAGAGCGAACGATTATCATCTCCGAGGAGGTTTCTCCGAAGCTCACCCAGCGGGTCATGAGCTCACTGCTCTGGCTTGATTCGCAATCAGATGACCCGATCAAGCTCTATATCAACACGCCCGGCGGGTCGGCCGATGATGGTTTCGCGATCTTCGACCTGATCCGTTTCGTTAAGGCTCCGGTCTACAACATCAGCTTCGGATTGAACGCCAGCGCCGGGACCATCATCCTCCTTGGCGCACCGAAGGAGAGGCGACTGGCCCTTCCAAATGCCAGGATCATGATCCACCAGCCCTCCGGCGGCAGCCGCGGACGCTCATCCGACATCGAGATCACTGCCGAGGAGATTCTCAAGCTCCGCCACCGTGCCAACGAGGTGTTCGCTGAAGAATGCGGCCGTACGGTGAAACAGGTTGAAAAAGACACGGACCGCGACTACTGGATGAGCCCCGAGGAGGCCATTGAATACGGACTTGTCGGACGTATCATCACGAACATAGACGACATCATTAAATAGCAGCGCAGCTCGACCCGGCCGCCGGATATTCCAGATGAACAATCCTCTCCCCCGCCTCGGGGTACTCTTCTCCGGAGGCGGACGTACAGTGGAAAATATCGCCCGTAACATCCTCGAGGGTTCCCTCGAAGCTGAAATCGCCATAGCCATCTCCAGCCACGAGGGAGCGGGCGGAATCGAGCGCGCACGCGGATTCGGAATTCGAACAGAGGTTCTCGATCACCGCGAACACGGCCCAGAGCTCTCTGACAGGATCAACGAGCTGCTCGAAGATGCGCAGGTCGACTGGGTTCTGCTCGCCGGTTTCATACGTTTCTACGAGGTCCCCGAATACTATCGCGGTAAGGTACTCAATATTCACCCTTCCCTCCTGCCTGATTTCGGAGGCAAGGGCTTCTATGGCATGAAGGTCCATCGCGCCGTGATCGAGGCTGGAGCCGGATTTTCAGGCTGCACCGTTCACCTGGTCAACGAGGAATATGACAAGGGCCCCATCCTCGTTCAGCGCTCCATAGCCGTGGAACCTGGCGAGACGCCCGAAACACTCGCCTCGAGAGTTTTCGAAGAGGAATGTATCGCCTACCCCGAGGCTCTTCGGCTCTGCCTCAGCGGCCGGCTGCGGCTAGAGAATAACCAGGCCGTGATCACTCACACCGAGAGCGACTGACAGACCGGGAATAGCCTAATCGGCGTCCTTCTTTACATGCCGCGCTTTCCACCACTTGGCCCATTCGACATCCGACTTGAACAGTTGCCCGCTGGCCTGCCGAAGGAGCTCGTAGAGAAACGGCCTGCGGCCGCGATCGATATCCCCGAGGTTACCGATCAGAACAGCGAGAAAGCGGTTGTTGAAATCAGGATCCTTCTTCCCAGCCCAGACGCACAACCACCCGGAAATGAAAAGATCTTCGCTCTGCTCCAGGAGTAGAGCCAGCTTCAATCGCTTCATGGGATCTTCAAGTTTTCGTTTTTTCCCGGGAGGAATGATCCAGATTTCCATCTCTTCGGAAGTAAGAGGGATATTGCTGTCACGGTCCCCCTCTATCTCCCACCGGGAAGGACGGAAGGTCACCCTGAATCGAGCCCGGCATGCAATCTTGCGCAGCGGCAGGTCTTTCGGCAGCTTGTAGTCAATCTCGCACTCCCAGCCCGCCTCGGGCTTGAGCACGACTGTCTGCTGCCGGCTCTTGATGCGCAAGGGGAGTCGTTCGCTGTAGGTGATGTGGCTTCCATCGAAAAGACACTTGTCAAAAACAATGAAAAGCTCGCCAACCACTCCCTGGAGCACCTCGAACCGCGCGACTTTGCCTGACTTGTTCAGGACCCGAAAAAGGATCTGGGGAGCTTCACCCACCTCGTAAACGAGTGCGTCCGCATCGATCCGGGTCACCAGCTCCTTCTTGAGCTTGCGCTCCATGGCCTTCCGTATCAATCGGCGGCAAAGAAATCTCAGAGGGGAAGCCGGATCGAGTAGCACGATCGCCTCGGCCATCTTGCGGGCCAATTGGTGGCGGCCATACTCGAAATGTCCCTGGGCCTCCTCGAGCTTCTGTTCAAAGAACTGCCCGGCTGAAGACTCGCGCGACACCAGGTCAATTTCTCCCTGGTCGCCGGCGACATCTTTCAGGATCTTCCTCAGGACGATCTCGATTTTCTCGGCATTCCCGGCCACCTGCCGAATCCAGGTTCTCAGCTCAGGCACCACACGCAGGCCCCTCTTCCTGAGCTTCGCCTCCGCAGCCTTCTGCTCGGTATCTCGACCAGCCAGGACCTTCCTGATGAGCTGGCTAACCTCGGGGGTCACCTTATCAGCGATCTCTCCCGCGGCCCGTTGATTCGGGCCCTTCTTTGCGCCGGCAGGACCCCGCAAAGGACGCAGCTCGAGCTCCTCCTGCGCCTGGAGGACCCGGCAGGAAGCCAGCGGCAACGACAACGCCCCCGGAAAGCCCAGCAGAATCGCCAGGAAGGCCGCTTTACCCATGCATCTGCATTTCCATCGGAGGCTGGAATTCATGATCCCTCCGTCCGGGTCAACCCCTCAACCTGTATCATACCCCTGTGGCCGATCGATTCCACAAGGAGCCAGAAATGCTCTTCCAATCCGCCGGATCGATTACTCTTCACCCTCCGGCTCGGCAGGCTCTTCTGCAGCCTCTTCCGCGGGAGCTTCGGTCTCGGATTCCTCG
>DODI01000274.1:0-9293 GCA_003509045.1 Planctomycetota bacterium
GAATGGCTGAGGCTCTCGGGCAGGAGTCGCCCACCTTCCCTGGACCGTCGTAAGAAGCTCTGACGCCGACCTTTAGGGATGTCATGAAGACATCTTGTTAATCAGGTATTCAGGCGTGTAGAGTAGTGTTTGCCTGTGGTGTCCAATGAATGGGCAGTGATGCGGTTACCGGGGGGGTTATTCATGCGAGATCAATTCAATATTTTCATCATCGTATTGTTGCTGGGGTTGTTCTCGGCTTCCTCTCCAGCCGATGCGCAGGTCATCATCAACGAATTCCTTGCTGATAACGCCCTGACGAATTTCGATGATGATGGTGATAACGAGGACTGGGTCGAGCTCTACAACCAGGGCGATGAGGATGTTGATCTGCAGGGGTATTTCCTCAGCGACAATCCTGACGAGCCCCGCCGCTGGGAATTTCCGTCTGTGATTCTACCGGCTCGCAGCTACCTGCTGGTCTGGCTGTCCGGTAAGGACCGGCACGTGCCGCCGCCGGAGGCGATCGAAGATAACGGCGCCACCATGGCTTTTGAGCCGGTCTTTATACGGCGAGGTTCGCAATGGGATTACCGGGTGGCTGACCCTGCTGATGGAGCTCCGCCCCAGGGATGGAATCTTCCCGGCCAGCCTTTTCCCGGAAGCCGCAGCGGCACCGCGGGTTTCGGCTACGGAGATGGTGATGATTCGACCGATGTTCCCGATGACAGCAACGCGGTCTTCACGCGCCGGGAGTTCGAGGTCCCCAACCCGGCGGCGATCACCAACCTGGTATTGAAGGTTGATTACGATGACGGATTCATCGCCTTTATCAATGGAGTTCGTCTTGCCGAGAGCAACGCGCCAGCCGGCGAGGTTGACTTCAGCATCGAGGGGACCTCCAAGCACGAGGCAGGAACAGCCGAGACCTTTGATCTGAGCGCGGGAATCGAGGCCCTGGTCGAGGGCACCAACGTTCTCTCTGTCGTGGGGTTGAACACTCTCGACCCCGGGAGCTCCGATATGTCGCTGCACGCGGAGCTGGGAATTGTCCCCAATGTCCTTCACGCCAATTTCAGCATCGAGCGGGAGGGCGGCGAGGCCCTTCTCTTCAGCAGCCCCGCCGGCGAACTGCTTTCCGGTATCGCCTATCCCGAACAGACCGAGGACCATTCCTACGGCATCCATCCCAATGGGACAGGCGAATGGTATTACCTCCTGACCCCGACACCCGGGGCGGCGAATGAGACCCGGGCTTTTGAGTCGCCGATCTCGACCAATGTCGCGCTCGCTCCTCCCCCGGGGTTCTACCAGGGAACCCAGCAGATCGTGATGAGCGCTGAGCCGGAGGGGTTGCTTCAGATCTACTACACGACCAACGGCAGTGAGCCGACGGCCAACAGCACCCGCTACGATTCACCGGTGCGGGTTAGCGGCAATACGGTGTTTCGAATCGCCGGCTTCATCGAGGGCGGCGAGCGGGCCACCGCGATCCAGTCAGCGAGCTATTTCATTCCCGGACAGTCCTTTAACGGAAACTCCATCGATCTGCCTGTCCTGTCGATCTCCATGCCCGCCGATGATTACAGCACCGTGCACAACTCAACCGGCGCCCGCGGCCGGGGATCGGAGCGAGAGGGGTATTGGGAGTACTTTGATGAGGATGGCGAGCTGCGGACCTCGACGGGCTTCGGGCTCAGGCTCCACGGCGGTGCCGGTCGCGGAGGCGGCTTCAGCACCAAGAAGGCCTACAAGGCCTACTTCCGCGGTGTCTACGGTGACAAGAAGATGCGGTACCCGGGTTTCATGCCCGGCTCCGATGTGGAGAAGTTTGATAAGTTCGTCCTGCGTTCGGCCTTCAATGATGCGATCGGGAGAAACAGCAACGGCTCCCTGCTGCGCGATCAGCTGATTCGTGATCTGCATGGCCTGATGGGCGCGCCCTATTCGCACGGAACCTGGTGCAATCTCTACGTCAACATGCAGTATCGCGGCGTCTACAACATCGTCGAGCGCATGGACGAGGAGTTCATGAAGTCCTATTTTCCTGACGAGGGAGATGACTGGGACGTCATCAAGACCGGCGATTCTGTCCTGGTCGGTGACAGCCAGGAGTGGAACCGGATCCGGGATTTCATCAACCAGAATGATTTCTCCCGTGACGAGGTCTATGAAGAGTTCGGTGAGTTTGTCGATATTCCCAACTACACCTCCTATATGATTGTAAACATGTGGGCCCAGAACCATGATTGGCCCCACAACAACTGGTACGCGGCGCGTCCGCGCATCGAGGGAGGGAAGTGGAGGTTTTTCTGCTGGGATGCGGAATTTGGCATCAGCCTGAGCCCTGGCGGATATTCCAGCGACACCTTTGAGTTTGTCTTCGGGCGCAACGGCCGCCTGGCCGACATCATCGATGCCCTGGTTGACAATGTTCGCTATCGGCGGTTTTTCCGCGATGAGACCGAGCGTTTTCTCGATGGGCCTCTTCGCTCGAGCATTACCCGCGGCGTTTTGAGCGGCCTGCGGGCAAAGATTCTTCCGGACATCGATGACGAGCTTGAACTCGTCGGCCAGAGCCGTAACCGTTGGGACAGCAACGTTTCCACGATGCAGACCTTTCTCAACAACCGGAATACTCCTTTTCGCAATGACGTGCTGAGCTCTGGCCGTCTCACCGTGCCGGCCGATCTCACGCCGAGCATCCGAAGCGTGACTCCCTCGGAGATCGTCAACTCCGGCGATGTCGTGGTCCGGGTTCGCGGGGAGAGGCTGACCGCGGATACGCAGGTCTTTTTCAACGACATCCAGGGAGAGACAGTAGGCTTTCGCGGAACACTTGGCGGGCTGGAGGTGAGGGTGCCGTTTGATGGTTCCCTTGTCGGTCCGGTGACCGTTCGCGCCTACAATCCGGAAGCCGAGCTCACATCAGAAGACATAGCCGGATTGCTTACGGTTTCCCTTCCGGTTCCGATCGTTACCGGGGTGCAGCCCAATGTCGGCTCCGGCGCGGGAGGAGAGACGGTCTTCCTGAGCGGAGGCTTCTTCTTCGAAGGCGCCGAGGTCTATTTTGGAGACCAGCAGGCGCCCGAGGTCAGGCGCTTCGGGCCGAACGCGGACAGCGCGGTTCTGCTGGAGGTGACGACTCCGGCCGGGCAGGGCCAGGTCGAGGTGCGGGTGGTGAATACCCAGCCCGGCAGATCTGAATCGGCCGACAGTGTGACCTTCACCTACGAGAGCGCGGAGGGCTTCCTTCGCGGTGATCCCGACTCGAGCGGAGATATCAATCTTACGGATGCCGTGCTGGTGTTGAACTACCTCTTTGCCGGCGGGGCGTCTCCGGGGTGTGAGGCGGCCGGGGACAGCGATCGCAGCGGGGACATCGGGTTGACGGATGCCATCCAGATCCTGAATTATCTCTTCCTGGGGTCCGACGGATTTCCCGCGCCTTTTCCGGAATGCGGCCAGGACCCCCTTGGCGAATTGCTGGGTTGCGAAGCGACACGCGCCTGCGAGTAGAGCCGTTGTTGTGCGGCGACTGCCCTATTCGGCCAGCTTGCGCCAGCTGATGTTGCGCAGGGCGGCGGTGGTCTGGAAGGTGGCCAGGCCCAGTGGTCTCGACCCTTCAACCTCGATCCGTACTCCGATCTCCCGGTCCTTGGTGTCGGCATCGACAATCTGCTCATTCTGGAGCCAGGCTTCGAGCTTGTTTTTCGTTACCCGCAGCCTCACTGAGTACCAGATGCCGTTCTTGAAGTTGGTTGAGGTGGTGGTTTCGTTGTTGGCCGCGTCCTCTCCATCGAGGCTCGAGATTCCGCAGACCGTTCCGCCCCATCCTCCGAGGATGAGTGAGGCGAAGCTGTCGTTTACAGGGAAGGTGAGCCCGCAGAAGAAGTCGGAGCCCCCGGCCCGCATGGCCTCAAGCCGGATCTCGTAGCCCATCTTCGGGAAATCAGCTGTCCAGGTGATCCCGCTGAGAACCTCGCCGGCGGGAATGATCAGCTTCCGGTCGCCGGCGTAGGCGACCCCCGGATTCAGGAAGTCTGATTGTTTCCATCCTCCCAGGCTGGTTCCGTCGAAGAGCGGCGCCCAGTTTCCATTGTGGCCATTCTTTCCTGTGGTCGCGAGCTGGCAGCCGGCCAGGCAGGCGACGATAGAGACGCAGGTCAGCAGGCGGATCATTCGCACGGACATCTCAGGTAATCTCCAATAATTCGACTTCAAAGACGAGCGTGGCATTCGGGGGAATGACTCCACCCGCTCCGGTGGGACCATAGCCGAGATCTGATGGAATCGTGAGTTTTCTTTTTCCTCCGACCGTCATGCCGCAGACGCCCTCATCCCAACCGGCGATGACCCGGCCGGCTCCCAGTGGGAATTGAAAGGGCTGGTCGCGGTCTACGGAGCTGTCGAATTTCGTTCCGTCGGTCAGCCAGCCGGTGTAGTGAACGCTCACATTGTTGCCGGCTTCGGCCGTAGCGCCTTCTCCCTCGGCGAGCTCTATGTATTGGAGACCGGAGGGCGTGGTTACGGTGTTTTCGTTTTCGAGCTCTTCCTGGGACATTTCAGTTCCTTTCAATGGCGATGTTTCGGCACGGGCCCAGGTGGCCCCGGGCGGATGATAGCAGCAGGCGCGGGGCCCGGCTACCTCTCCTTTTTCTTCTCGGCGTCTTTCTTCTTACGCTGCTGTCTTTCATATTCCTTATACCCTTCGACCAGCTTTGCCGGCCACTCAAAGCGCTTGACAGGGTCGCCTTGATAGCCCGACAGGTGCCCGGGCTTCTGCCGGCTGCCGGGGTTCGAGTAGCGCCATCGTCCCTGGCCGAAGATCTCCCTGACCAGAGCTGCGAGTCCCGGGTCGTATTCGACCAGCTCCTCGCGCGTGTCGACGTGGTTGTGGTCGTGGTCCGGGGGCCGGTTCGTGTTGAACCAGGACTGCACCCCTTCGGCCCAGTATTCATGGTGGTTGTTGGCGGCGTACTTGGTCTTCCAGAGCCCCTTCTTCATGGCCGCCAGGTAGGCCGCCTTGAGCCTGCTGTCGAATGACGGGTCGACTAGGTCCAGCCCGGTATTGTGCATAGCGTGCGCGAATTCATGGATCAGGATGTTCTCGGTCTTGTAGGGGTCGCCGGCTATTCTCAGGAGGTTTTCTTCGCCGCAGCTCACAGCTGGCCTTCCATGCGTTGCGCCAAGCCCGCGGGCGCGTTTGTCCCAGAACTTCGGAGGCTCCAGGTCGCTGTGTTCAGGCACCTGCGTGGTGAATTCATTGCAGGCCATGATGGTAAAGCGGATCTTGTTCCTGGCCATCGCGTTCAGGATGTCGTCGCGGCCCTCGAGCATCTGGTGGATCAGGTAGCCGGCCTCCAGAAGCGCGTAGTCCGAGACTTTTTCCGAGGAGAGGACCGGAAAGGTTCCGAGGCTGAGAACCTTTTTGTAAAAGGGCTTCAGCTTCAGTCTGCGGCGCAGCTCGTCGGGGACCGCCCGCACCTCGAGCTTGAGCTCGCGCCTGGCGGTCCCTTCTTTTACCCGGGGATCGGTACCGTTGAGACATTCCTCGATGTTCGTATAGCCGTCGCCGTCGGGGTCTTCAGCCGCATCCTTGCCTGATCTCGGCCCGAGCCCGTAGGCTCTCTCCCAGTTCGTGCGCATGCCGTCACGGTCGGCATCCCTGCGCGACCACGTCACCCGCTCCTCTTCTTCTTCGTCCCGGTAGCGGGCCTCCAGCTTCGGCCAGCCGCTGACCTGCTTCTGCGAGTTGATGAGCCCGCCCTTGCCTGTGCGGACCTGCTCGATGACCCTGGCATCTACCGCGTCGCGAACAGGCTTGCTGGCGCCGCATTCATAGAGGACTCGCCGGTAGGCGGACTGCGCGTCGTCTGTTGCAACAGGAGCGGCGGGAAAGGGCTTCGCCTTCCGGTTTTTCGTTTCCAGCCCCTTGACGGCGCTCCAGGGGTCTTTCGCGTCTGCTTCTTTTCCCTCCACCAGGTTGTCGGCGGCATGCATCTCGGTCGTTTTCGTTGCTGAGAAGACGCCCGTCGCCTTGATGTAGTTGCCGACGTAATTCACCCTCGCGGGATCCTCGGCGGTATAGCCCCGTCCGCCCTGGTAGATCACGTTGTTGCGGAAATCAAAGAGGATCGACCCTTCGCCGTAGGTGCCGGGCCTTGGAGAGCGGCTCCGATGATGGGCGTAGAGGTTGTGGTGGAAGCTGATGTTGCCGTTGGTTCGAACGAGGGAGCCGTAGCCGTGGGGGCCTTTCTTGTGGAAGCTGTCATTCAGGCTCTCGCTGATGATGCACCATTGCACGGTAACGTCCGTGATC
The DNA here is from genome assembly GCA_003509045.1 of Planctomycetota bacterium. Taxonomy (GTDB): domain Bacteria; phylum Planctomycetota; class UBA8108; order UBA8108; family UBA8108; genus UBA8108. The sequence continues at coordinate 6,302 of DODI01000274.1, forward strand.
CCGGCCCCGGAGACCGAGAGGGTCTCGTCGATGGACCAGCTCGCCGAGCAGTGATCGATGATGACGTCGCGGCTTCCCGCCGAAACCGAGATGGAGTCCAGCTCGCGTTTCATGATGTCGCCGGGGCGGACCCGGATGTAGCGAACCACCACATCGTGGGTGCTGATCTTGAGTCCGTAGTTCTTGAGGCAAATCCCACCCCCGGGCGCCGTCTGCCCGGCGATCGTGACATAGGGCTTCGAGAGGACGATGGCGTTCTTCAGCTCGATGGTGCCGGCTATGTCGAAGACGATGGTCCTCGGCCCCTCTGCATCGCAGGCCTGGCGAAGGCTGCCCGGAACAGCATCTTTCTTGCCGCCCTTGTAGTCCTCCAGAGTGGTAACGACAAAGACCTTCCCTCCGCGTCCGCCCTTCGCGCCGGCTCCGAAACCTTCAGCCCCCGGGAATGCCGGAAGGTCGGCGCCGGGAGCGGAGGAGCAGATCAGCAGCCCAAGAATGAAGCCGGGAATCAGGCCCTGGCGCGTGGTCTTGCCGCGAAGTCTTGTTCCCATGGGGGCTCCCTGGTTGCCTGTCGTGAGGTGATCTGCCGCCAGTCCTTTGTACCCTGAGCAAACGGGGGGGTCAACCAACACCGGAATGGTCGTCTTGGGGTTTGTCCGGATTCCCTGATCTGGGTTAAGATACTCTCTCGCTTACCTCGAAGCGGGTTGAGCGGTTTTATAGTGTGTCTGAATTGCTTTGAATGGAATTTTCCCACGGTCCCGGCCGCCTAGGCGAATGGGCGCTTTTTCTGGAGATGAACATCGTGATACTTAACCTTCGCACGGTCCTTATTGCCTCGTTGATGCTGGCCTTTTTCTCAAGCCTGGGAGCGCCGTCCTTTGTCGCGGCGGCGGATAAGACGGTGGTCTTTGTCGCCGGCCGTGACAGTCATGGATTCGGCTCGCATGAGCATGGCGGCGGCTGCCGCTATCTTGCAGCCACCCTTGAGAAAGGGTTGCCGGGCATCAAGACCAGGGTTCATGCCGGGGGCTGGCCGAAGGATCCATCAATATTCGACGGGGCCGCGGCGGTTGTGCTTTACATGGATGGCGGTGGAGGGCACCCCGTCAACCGGCATCTCGAGGAGCTCGACAAGCTCATGAAGAAGGGCATCGGACTGGCCTGTATCCACTACGCAGTGGAGGTTCCCAAGGGCAAGTCCGGGAATTATTTTCTCGACTGGATCGGCGGCTATTTTGAGGCCCACTGGTCGGTGAATCCGCATTGGATCGCCGAGTTCAAGAAGCTGCCGAAGCACCCCATCACCAGCGGGGTAAAGCCCTTCAAGCTCAACGATGAATGGTATTTTCATATGCGCTTTCGGGACAAGCTGGAGGGGGTGACCCCCATTCTCAGCGCCGTGGCGCCAGAGAGCACCATGCGCCGTCGTAACGGCGCCCACAGCGGTAACGCCGCCGTTCGCGCCTCGGTGGCGAAGGGCGACCTCCAGCATGTCGCCTGGGCGCGAGAGCGTCCCGATGGCGGTCGCGGCTTTGGCTTCACCGGCGGTCACGTGCACTGGAACTGGGGTGATGAGAATTTCCGCAAGCTGGTTCTTAACGCGATTGCCTGGGTTGCCAAGGCGGATGTTCCCTCTGGCGGGGTCCCCTCCGCCAACCCGAGCAAGGATGAGCTGGTCGCGGCGATCAAGGGCAAGAAGGTTTCGAAGAAGGCCGGCAAGCTGACCCCACCGAAGCCGGGCGTTAAGCCGGTTTTCAAGAGCCCGGTGGTGACTTCACTGACTCCAGGCTGCTCGATTAAGGTCGATGTCGATATCCGGGGCGCGAAGGAGCTCTATCTCGTAGCTTCCGATGGGGGTAATGGCCATAGCTGTGACTGGGCGGATTGGGGAGAGCCTCGCCTGGTCGGGCCGAAGGGAGAGAAGAAGCTCACGGAGCTGAAATGGACCTCGGCGTCTTCGGGTTTCAACAACGTAAGGGTTAATAAAAATTGCGGGGGAGACAGCCTGCGGATCGGCGATAAGGATATTCCATACGGTCTCGGCACCCATGCCAATTCGGTCATTGCCTATAAGATTCCCCCGGGCTACGAACGCTTCAAGGCCCTGGCCGGCCTCGACAATGGCGGCACAGAACAGGGCGCCTGCGGCAACGCCAGCTCGGTTCAGTTCATGGTCTATACCGGGAATCCGGGTTCAGCCGTGCTGACCTCGATCGGCGGTGGCGGTGGAGGCGGAGGCGGAGGCGCCGCCGACAGCCGTGAACCGGGAGATGCCCTTGCCGGGCTCGACGTACACGCTGACCTTGATGCGACACTCTTCGCTTCGGAGCCGACCATTGTCAGCCCGACTAATCTCGATATCGACCATCGAGGCCGCGTCTGGATCTGCGAGGTGGTCAACTACCGGCGCAACAACGGCCGCCGTCCCGAGGGCGACAGGATCGTGATCCTCGAGGACAGCGATGGTGATGGCGTCAGCGACAAGTCCAAGGTCTTCTACCAGGGCCGAGATATCGACTCCGCCATGGGCATCGTGGTGCTCGGCAACAAGGTCATCGTTTCCTGCGCTCCCAACGTGTTCGTCTTCCATGATGACGATGGCGATGACAAGGCGGACCGCAAGGAGCTCCTCTTTACAAAAACAGGCGCGCCTCAGCACGACCACTCAACGCACTCGATCGTCTTCGGGCCGGATGGAAAGTTCTACTGGAACGTCGGCAACACCGGCCGGCATGTACACGATGCGAAGGGGACCATCATCACCGACATCGATGGCAATGAGGTCCGGGACAACGGCAAGCCTTACTTCGGCGGCATGGTCTTCCGCTGTAACGCCGATGGGAGCGAGTTCGAGGTCCTCGGCCATAACTTCCGTAACAACTACGAGGCGACGGTTGATTCGCTTGGGGCCGTCTGGCAGTCCGACAATGACGATGACGGCAACCGGGGCGTTCGGATCAACTATGTCATGGAGTTCGGCAACTACGGC
>DODI01000006.1:0-2551 GCA_003509045.1 Planctomycetota bacterium
TCCCCAACCTTTATCAGCTCCATCAGAAGCGATTCGGGAACCAAGTGGTGCGAGATAGCACGCACCGGGGCCAGGGCACGCTACATCAGCCCGGCCAATTCGACCCGGGATCAGCGTCTCCTCCTCGTCATTCCGCAAGAAGAAGAGCCTCCTGCTCCTGAAAATACCGATGGGCTCGACGAAAAAACCGACGAAACCGTAGAGACCCTCTGGAAACAATTCCTCCAGCGGCACTTTCTCAAGGCGGAGGAAAATCCCACGGCGAGGTTCCGCTCTTCCTTCCTGAAGGTGCAGCGTCAGCTGCGGCTTCCGGAAGGGATCTCGGTGCTGAAGAAATGGCAGGAAAAGAACCCCGCTGTCGACCTGGCCGAACTGCTGCATCAGCTCGGCGACCCCTCGGGACTCGAACACCTCAGCAAGTTGATGCGCTCCAGCAATGACGTCATCCGCATCCAGGCCGGCAGAGCCCTTTGCGCCGCGGGAGATGAGGCCGGGACGGATTATCTTTTGGGCCTTGCCGTAACTAAAAAAACAGCGTTTGCGAGCAATTCCTACAACATCCTGGCCAGCTTTGAGAAATACATCGCAAAGCGTGGTATCCAAGATGAACGCAGCGCGAAAATCCTGACTCTGGTACTGGGGCTCATCGACGTCACCCGGTATCAGTCCAGCGGATTCCGGGTCATCAAGCAGGCGGCTGGACAGGATTTTGGTTATTACACATCCGGAATTTCTGGAGGAACCTCCACCGGCCCCCAGCTCACCGTGACACAGAGGCGCGCCGCCGCCATCAAGGCCGCCCGCCAGTGGTGGAAGGACCAAGCCGGCGGCGGCGGCGACAGCGATTCGGACAGGAAATAGTCTCCGCTCTCGGCGCGCCAGGAACCTTCCGAAGCGACAATCCGTCCGGTAGTTCCGGAAACCCTGCGATACGAACCGGGCGTCACTTTTTGTCGCACCCACCAGCGACATCTCCAGGCTCGATTTGACCCGCTTTTTCGCCCTTTCCCACCCGGCTCCCGGCACGCGGGTTGACCTGACTGACAAATTGAGGCCATCGCCGAAGAAAGCTACGACCACGGCGGGCCTCAGTCGATATGTATCCAGTGGGCAGCACTATTCCCCGCCGCAAGGCCGGACGCGGCCCCAGCCAGTAAAACAATGGGTCTAACGAAACAGGACGCGGCCAGTACGCGGAGCCGGTTTCGTATCAAATTTTCTTCAACGACAGTTGATCACCTCCGACAGAAAGCCAGTACCGTGAGAGAAGTAGGACTCGAAGCATACTTCAGAGAAATCAATGTGATTGATCTGCTGACCCCGGAACAGGAAATCGAGCTTGCCCACAAGATCCGCGCGGGCGACCCCGCGGCCAGGGAGCACATGACCAAGGCCAATCTTCGCCTGGTCGTCAGCATCGCGAAATATTACGTAGACCGCGGTCTCGCTCTCCAGGATCTCATCGAGGAAGGTAACCTCGGGCTGATCAAGGCCGTGGAAAAATTCGATCCCGCCGCCGGCTGCCGCTTCAGCACCTACGCCACCTGGTGGATCAAGCAGTCCATCAAGCGAGCCCTTGTCGATACGGTCAAGACAGTCAGGATCCCCTCCTATATGGTGGAGCTGATCAGCAAATGGAAAAACGCCGCTTCCGGACTCACCGTAAAGCTGGGTAGAAAACCTTTTTTCAACGAGGTGGCACGGGAGCTCGAGCTCGACCCCAAGAACCTCGGAATACTTAAAACCGCGCTGCGCACATCCAGCGGGACCGGTCAGACCGTGAGCCTGGAAAATATGTGGGCCATCAGTGAGGTCCTCGAGGACAAGAACGTGAAGCAGCCGGACCAGATCCTCTTCGATTCGATCGAGGTCGACATGATTGAGAGACTCCTCTCCATGGTCGACGAAAGAGAGTCGAAGATCCTGAAAATGCGCTACGGCCTGGTGGACGGGGACCCGATGACCCTCAAGGAAATAGGGGAGCGGGTCAACCTCTCGCGAGAGAGAGTACGTCAGATAGAGAACGAAGCTCTCAAGAAGCTCTACTGCATCCTGGCGTACGAACCGGAGACTATCCAGGAATCTTGAACCGCTCCGTAGCCGGTTGAGAGACGGGTTTCCTGGATAGCTCCACCCTTTACACGGCGGGGTCTGGAGGAATAATAAGGGGTGTCACGATACCCCTTCAGCTTTCTCCCGCGAGCCTGCCAATGAACGACGATCTCAAGGACTACATCCGTGAAGTGCCAGATTTCCCGAAACCGGGAATCGGCTTCAAGGACATCTCTCCCCTGCTGAAAGATGCAGGGGCCTTCGCCCGGGCCATCTCGGATATAGCGCAGCTCTGCCGCGACGTATCCATCGAGGCCGATGTCCTCGCCTGCCCCGAGGCCCGGGGCTTCATCTTCGGCGCCGCCCTCGCCGGCCATCTGGGTCTCGGCTTCATTCCAATCCGCAAGCCCGGCAAGCTGCCCTACGACACATCGAGCGTTGAATACGACCTCGAATACGGCACCGACAGCATCGAGATGCACATCGATGCCGTCGAACG
>DODI01000006.1:2941-14386 GCA_003509045.1 Planctomycetota bacterium
ATTGATCTCATCGAGCAGTCCGGCGGCCTCGTAGCCGCCTGTGTTTTCCTCATCGAGCTGACGTTTCTGCCCGGACGGGAAGTCCTCGAAGGATATGACGTTCATTCGCTGATACACTACTGATCAGGATCGACTGATCTGGACCGGGGCGGCGGCGAATCCGCGGCGCCGGAGATTTCTCTCCCGCGGACCGATGGGATCATTATGGAAACGAAAAAAGCGATAGCCGGGACCGGCAGGACCAGCGCCAACCGTCTTCGTCCGATCGAGCGGATCCAGACCTCGAATGAATTTGAGAAGGTCAAACGCCACGGAAAGCGGCATCGCACCGACTGCCTGCGCATCAACTACCTCCCCACAGACCGTGAGTTTTCACGCCTGGGACTGGTGGTGAGCCGGCGCCACGGAAACGCTGTCGCTCGAAATCGAATCAAACGCCTGATAAGAGAAGCCTTCCGCCTGACGAAGAATGACCTGCCCTGCATCTATGATATCGTCCTGCTGCCGGCTGGAGAGCCCTGCGAACTCGATGAATACCTGGTGACGCTGAGACTCTTCGCCGCCGGGCTCGAGCCAGGGCAACGATCTGGTGGAAACAGAGGCGCGGAAACCTCCACGGATTAGGCGCGCGGAAAGATCGAAAATCGTGCGGAAACGCGAAGCCGGAAACGATCGGACTGGACTATGCTGAAAAAGATCATCGAAACCCCCAGCCGGCTCGCCCGTGGCCTGATCGCCCTCTACAAGAAATTCCTCTCGCCGCTGCTGCCGCCCGCCTGCCGCTTCCACCCCACCTGCTCGCAATACTGCAGCGAGGCCCTCGAGGTCCACGGCTTCTTCAAGGGAGGCTGGCTCGGCATGAAGAGAATCCTTCGCTGCAACCCGTTCTTCAAGGGGGGCCATGATCCCGTCCCGGGCGCAAAGCGCCCGAGAGAAAGACCCGCCAGAGAGACAGGTACTGCGCAAGAACAGCCCCGAGAAAAACAAGAAAACCTGAAGTGTGAAAAATGTACCAGTACTTCCTGAGCCTGCGCTTTTTCCGATCGCGGTTCCTGACCCTTGCCGCCTTCCTCTCGACGATGTTCGGGGTGGCGATGCTGCTCATCGTTCAGAGCGTCATGGGCGGTTACATGTCGCAGCTCAAGGAGAATATCCGCGGCCAGGAGGCGCATCTGAGAATCATCGGCAACGGTCCGCTCGGCCTGAAGAACCTCAGCGACGTCGAGGACGAGGTCGGCGCCGTAGCGGGAGTCATTGGCTCGGCTCCCTTCATCGAACGCCTGGCGGTTTATCGTAGCGGGGTGTCGATCAAGCCGGTCACCCTCGCCGGAATCGACCCGGTGCGCCAGGCGAAGGTCAGCGATTTCGCGAGCTACCTGCTTCGCCCGGGCGAGCTCGATGAGCTCCTGCGAAAGCATCACCCTGGATCCGGCTCCGCCGGCGAGGAGGCCCTGGAGGAGGTCGATATGCCCCTGGCGATCAATGATGCTCACTCTCTTCTTTCAGGCCAGGAGAGAGAGCCGCTGGACGACGAGGAGTTGAAGCGGTTCTTTGACCTCGAATGGAGAATCGAGATCCTGAAGAAACACCGACCGCTCCTGGTGAAGGAATTTCCCGTGCCCCCCGCCGGCATCATCGTGGGCATCCAGTCGCTCCTCGACCGCCAGCTCATGCTGGGACAGGTCCTGACAGTCATCACCCTGAGCCCCGACACCGGCCGCGAGATCTCCGAACGATTCCTCGTCACCGGCGCGATCAACACCGGGGACTTCCAGCTCGACGACAGCACCCTCTTCGCCGATGTCCAGAAGGTCCGAAACCTGCTCAACAGGGATCTCGACCAGAACGCCAGCCCCTACCGCTACCAGGGACTTCGTATCTCCCTGGATGAAGACGAGGTCGCGGTCCAGGACCTCGATGCCCTGGCAGAGATCAGGGACGCGGTCGCGCTGGCCACAGCCCGCTCGGGCTCGCTGCTGACTGTCCAGACCTGGCCGGAAATCCGCGCCAACCTTCTCAAGGCCGTCGGCATCGAGAAGCTGCTGGTCTATTTCATCGTGCTGATCCTGATCGTCTTCACCGGCTCGATGATCCTGCTCATGCTCACCCTGACCGTCATCGAGAAGACGAAAGACGTTGGCGTCCTCATGTCGCTGGGAGCGCCCCCGTGGGGAGTCACGAAAATCTTCCTCTTCAACGGCCTGCTCATCTCGATGCTCGGGACCGCGCTGGGCCTGGGCCTGGGCTACGCCTTCAGCGCCAACATCAACGAGATCCATGACCTGATCTACGCGGTAAGCGGCGTCGAGCTCTTTCCCGCCGAGATCTACCAGATGGACAGGATTCCCGTTCACTTCTACCCCGCCGATATTCTCTGGTGTACCCTGCCGCCTGTGGTAGTCGGGTTCCTGGCAAGCCTGGTTCCGGCCACCTGGGCTCCCCGGCGCGATCCGATCGGTTCCATTCAATATGAATAGCCTGCCTCGCTCAAAAACCCGCCCAGCTGCGGGCTTGACAAGACCCCTCACTGAGGTTGCTATCTGAGCATGTCAGCATCTCCCAGCCCGAATGAACCGGCCCTCTACTCGGTCCGCGATCTCCACAAGGAATACCAGATGCAGGGGGTGACGGTCCCCGTGCTGCGCGGCTGCGACCTCGAGGTGAAGCACGGAGAGATCCTGTCAATCATCGGGATGTCGGGAGTCGGCAAGACGACGCTGCTGAACATCATGGGACTGCTCGACAACCCGACCTCCGGCGAACTGATCTATTCAAGCGGCGACGACAAGGAGCTGCAGGACTGCGACCTCGCGGGGCTGGGACTCTCGAAGAAATGCTCGATTCGAAACAGGCACTTCGGCTTCGTCTTCCAGTTCTACCACCTTCTGCCCGACCTGACGGTCATCGAGAACGTCCTCCTGCCTGCAATGATCGCCCTGAGCTACGGCAAATACAACAGCCAGCGATCAGGGTTAGAGGAACGCGCCCGCGAGCTCCTCGACCGGGTCGGTGTGCTCGACCGAAGTGAATTCCCCCCCTCCCGTCTCTCCGGAGGAGAGCGCCAGCGGGTGGCGATCGCCAGGGCCCTGATGAACAACCCCGAGCTCGTCTTCTGTGATGAGCCGACCGGCAACCTCGACACCTCGACCGGCAACCTCATCCACGAGCTGATCCTGGAGCTGAACCGGGAGCTCGGCATCGGCTTCATCCTCGTAACCCACGACCAGGGCCTCGCCAGCCTCGCCAGCAGAATTCTCACCATGCGCGACGGCCGCTTCGAGGAGCAGTAGGCGGCTGCCGCAACGCCCGATAAGGCGATGATTCTTGCCTCCGATCACAGGCTGGGTCTTTTGCAGGCGTAGACTCTTGGGTTATACTCATCGTTTCCCAGTCATTTAAATACCGGGAATTGCACGGGGTTACGAATTTCAACCCTGGCTGCTTCCGTTCTCAATATTTCAGGTAGAGTTTATGACCATTCTCAGAGTCAGGTCTGGAGCCGACAAGGGCAAGACCTACGAGATCACCGGCGAGAGCACGACCATCGGCCGTGAAGACGATTGCACGATCCAGATTCCGGACCAGGGAATCTCCCGAAAGCATTCCGAGATCTTCAGGATCGGCGAGATGTTCTTCATTCGCGATCTCGAGAGCCGCAACCACACCTTCGTCAACGAAAAGGAAATTGACGAGGAGCTCCTGCGAATCGGCGACAGGATACAGATCGGCACCACCACGCTTGTTTTTGAGGACCGCAACGCCCAGCTGCGTGACTCCAGCCGGCTCATCCCCGATGCCGAGCCCGGCTCAGCCGAGGCGCCCTTCGACCCCACCTCTACGATCTCGCTGAAGCTGCCGGAATACTTCACCACTCGCTCGGAGGAAAAGGTCGAGGAGACCCGCGAGGAGCGCTACCTCAACGTATTACTGCAGCTCTCGCACGTGATCGCCGAAGAAAACAACCTCTCTGCTATGTTCAATAAGGTCAGCGAGGTGCTCGGAGGCAGCCTCGATGCCGACCACCTGTACCTTCTTGGGATCAAGCCGGACTCGGACACAACGGAGGTAACGAGTCTCGATGATCTGGACATCCTCGGTCGTTTCGACAAGGTCGAAGATCCGGACCAGGCCGCTGGAGTGTCTCGCGGGATCGTCTCGCAGTGCCTCGAGCAGAAGCATGCGATTCTAACCTCCGACGCCGCTCTCGATCAGAATTTCAACGCCATGGCCAGTGTCGTGATGAACCAGATCCGCTCGGTGATCTGCGCCCCGGTCACGGTCCTCGGAAAAAACCTCGGTGTCATCTACATCTATTCGAGCAAACCGGAGGCCTTCCAGTCTGAAGATCTCGAGATCGCCTCGGCGGTCGGAATCCAGCTGGGCTCCACCCTCGAGCTGCTCAAGCAGATGGAAAAGCAGGACCAATTCTTCCGCAGCTCCATCAAGACCCTGGTAGCCGCGGCAGAAATGCGCACACCCACCCCCCGGGGAATCTGCGAACGCGTCGCCTCCTACGCTCTGGCCATCGCCCGGGAGCTGGGCTGGGATTCACAGCAGGTCCGCGACGCCTGGCTCGCCGCCATGCTGCACGACATTGGCTCCATTCCCATGTCTGACCAGGAGCTCGAAAATGAGCTGCTCAACGAGCCCAAGCGCAATCACTACGCCCGGGAGATCCTCAACGGCATACCCGGACTGGAAGAACTTCTGCCTGCTATCCAGCAACAGAACGAAAAATGGAACGGGAGCGGCTCCCCAGAGGGCCTCGAGGGAGACAACATCTCCGAGCTGGCGAGGGTTCTCAGCATCGCCAAGGAACTCGACAAGCAACTCTACGGAGAAGACCTGGGCAAGGAGCCGCGATCGGTGAAGGCCGCCCTGGTGAATATCAGGGACATGGCCGACAAGGAATTCGACATCAAGACGGTCAATGCCCTGTTGATCGCCTACCGAAACGGCAAGCTCTTCGACACGACCGAAGACTCACTGAAGACAACGGGAGACTGACTCGGCGCCCCTGGTTGCCGCGTCAGCTCTGCTTGACGGCATCCAGGTCCAGCTGGATGCGGGCCTTGAGCTCCCGGATGGAGTTCAGCTCGCTGGCAAGGCGAGCCTCGAGGCCTGCCTCTCTCTTGATGTTGTTTTCGAGAGTGACCAGCTTGCTGACGAGATCCATAAAGCATTTCATGGCCCAGTCTTTCTCGTTCAGTCTCTGGACGCCTTTGGACTGCTGCGCGCGCCGCATGAACTCCTTGCCGGTCTCGTTATAGACCTTCTCGAAATACTCGAGCTGGATGGCCACCAGCTCTGAATCGGGCTTGGCCAGGACTGTCTTGCTGGCCTTCTTCAGGTAGCCCTGCGGATCGCTCTTTTTAGCGACCCCTGTATTTTTCAGAACGAAATAAGTCAGGGTTGGAATACACAGAGCTATCAGGATTCCAGCGATGAGATCGACCGAGTCAAACTCGCCTCGGATTCTTTTATTCCCGGTTAACTTCATAGATATTTCTCGTCAATCGTCGAAGAAGCCCTTGGATTTACTCAGATCGTACATGATCCTGCTGACACGACTATGGGTGGTCCGGTAGCCCTTAAATTCGGGCTTCATGTACCCATCCGCATCCTGGTATGGCTTCATAACCTTATCCCAGTCCAGCATCCACTTCTGCATCTGGTTCAGCAGAGCCTCAGAACGGGCCTCAGCGCCTGGGTTCTCTTCAACAGTCAGCTTGCGAACCTTGCTGTATTGCGATGCGAAAATCCCGACCCGCTTCTCCAGCGCCCGGATCTTGGTATTCGGATCAAGAACTTCGACTTCCGTGGTGTCCGTGAAGATCTTCGAGCCAAAGACAACGAAAAACAGGATCGCCACCAGGGGAGCCGCTATCGCGAGCACCGCTCCTGTAGGTACCCCGGGCTTGCGCATTGGAGGCGCCCTGTAGTTGCTCGGCGCGGACTGGCTCTCAGGACGCTTTCCGCCGGGCTTTCCACTGGGCTTTCCACCAAACTTTCCGCCGGTCTTTTTGCCGGTCTTTTTGCCCTTGAAGCCGCTCTTTTTCGATCCAAAAGGACTCTTTTTTTCCGCCTTAATGCGTGTAAGACGAAGACCCTTATCCTGGATCTTCCTGATCGCTTCGTCCTTGGATTCCGCAGTCACTTCGGACTTGACCTTCTGGCCATCCTCTTTTATTGCTTCAAACGCGAAAACGGGCATAAGCCCTCCTGTACCCCACCGTACTTACTTGATTGTCTTACTTATTTCTTACGGATAATGACCCGGCAGACTGTATATCAATCCGATTATAGAAGAGAGCTCGCAGCTGGTTTTTCGAGCGCTCCAGACCGGACGGGTGATCTCCATTTCTTGCTGACCGGAAGCGATCCCCATATTAGCACGCGCTCAGGAACCGACAAAGAACAGAATCGTGTCATCGACCTCAGAGGGCTCCCAGAACGCTCAGAGCGGGGTTTCGTCACCAAGCTCGTCGCGCAATAAATCGACAAATTGGCCGAATTCCTCTTTGTTTCGAGAGTCTAGCTGGACCAGGTTTTCGTGCGCGCTCAAGACTACCCGCTGGCGTTCATTCTGGCTGACGACACTCGACTCGAGCCTCTGGAGCTCGATCTCCGGCAATTCTACCGGCGAGTCACATAGCTGAACAAACTTGTCGATCCCGACCTCACCGAGAATCCGGCTGTGATCTTCAAGCGTGTTGACCAACACCACGAGCTTCGCCTCGCGCGAAATCCCCAGGAGGATCCCCATAAAGGTGCTGTCAAACCCATCGCATAGGGACAGATCGAAGATGAACTTGCGTCGTTCCTTCCCTTCGAGGTTCACGATGAATTGCTGAAAACCGATGCTGTTGTTCATCGTGCCCAGGCCGACAACCTGGACGAAAACGATATCATCGCTTTTGGCAACCAGGAAATGCCCTTCACCTGGTCTCGAATAGGAAGAGGAGGGACTCATCGACAAAACAGCCCGCTTCAGAAACTAAGATCTGCAGGTAAATAAAAACCGGCCTGCCCCGAGCTCGTCGCTCAAGAGACGCCGTATGACACACGATAGCACCGTCTACAACTCGCAAGAGAGTTGATCCGCGGCGGCAGGCGACTGCCGGCCGGGAAAAACACCCGCACTACAGCTATTGTGTAGCAAGGAGACGGGAGGGTCAAACGATTGCATCAAGGTTGCTGCAATCGTAAAAGAAAGATCAGAGCTCTTCGAGGAGCTTCCTGGCCGCTCCCTCGATACGCTCGGAGGTTTCATATTCTCCGGCCTCGATGAGGCGCTTGATCTCTTCCACCTTCTCCATACGAACCGCAGGCACCTGGGAAAGCTTCTCGAGCAATTGAGCCTGCTCGGAAATATTTACCTCGTCGGCTACCTTATCCGTAGACGCCGCCTTGTCAGGGCGCTGCGCCTCGGTCGGTTTCAGCTCCGGTCTATCCGGACCGGAAATACCACCTGGACCATGAATTTCCATTTGTCCCCTCCCTTAACAATCTGCGGGACTTGATTAGACGCCTGTAAACAGGCAGAGAACATCCCCTGTTCTGATCAAATTTCACCTGATTTTTATCAGAGGATAAAGCCTTACTGCTACTTTCTTATCGGTCAGGTTCGCTGAAACCTTTGATAAAATCATGCTTTTTGAGGATTTTAGGAGTCCAAGACTGCCTGAAGATGCTCCTGCCAGAGGGCTGCAGACAAAAATCAACACCTCAACATAACTTGAGTCTCATGAAGCGAGTCCTTACGCGTAAAGGACTTGCGTAGACCAAGGGGTTCCGCCCCACCCCCACCACGGCCCGCCTGCATAGGAAATGAAGGCGACTGACGCCTGGGAAAGAAAAAATCAGAAAATGACGGTAACCTCGAGAAGTTGCCGTCATTTCCGCCGGTATCCGCAGTGATCGCTACTTGCTTTGAAGCTCAACGACCACCTCGTGATGCTGCCCGGAAACGGTCTGCACCTGGACCTCCGCGCTTACGGGCGGATTACCAAACCGGTGCGCCTTGACGGTGTAGTTGCCGGGAGAGACCCCGAGAAATTCGAATACGCCCTCGCGATCGGTCTTGGTTGTGCCGCCGGTAGCAGAGGTCGATTTATCAGCGCCAATGAGATAGACGGCGATACTCTTAACAGGCTGACGCCGTGAATCGACCACGACTCCGGATATGCTCGCAGCCGCGGCAAGCTCAACCAGGAGCCCCTGGCTCTTGCCGGAGATCCGCGGGTCTACACCGCTCAGGCGCTCCTTGGCGAAATTGCCATGGCTCACTTCGAGCGAGAGGACCTGGTCCTTGAGGCCCGCGAAGAAGAATTCCCCGGCGGCATCGGTTGTCACGATCGAGGTCGCCTTCCCGGGCTGGAAGGCCCTGGCGCCCTGGACAACACGCACCCTGGCACCTTCAACAGGCTCATTCGTTCCGGCGGCAACAACCACACCGCTCACGGTGCCGCCTTCACTCAGCTGAATATCACCGACATCAAGGACGTCACCCGCCTCGACGCGGAGATCAGTCAGGGTCACGGCCGCGTACTGCAGTGAACGAATCGAAAGGGTGTAGATTCCATTCCCGACGCCCTTGTACTCGAAGCGTCCATCTGCTGGATTGAAATTGCGTGCTCGCAGGCGGGAACCACTCTTGACCTGCCCATCCTTCGACTGGGGCCGAATAGTAAAGGATTTCGCGGGATTGCCGGCGGGGTCCAGCACGCGCCCGATGATGACAGCCAGGGGCTTGAGCTCTACGCGGAGATCCTGAGAGCCCACCTTGACCTGCTCGGCCCGGTAGGTTCCGTAGTCTTTGCTGTTGATCTCGAGCTCGACAAAATCTTCAGCGATGATGCTGGTGAACTCGAAGGCTCCCTTACCGTTACTGACGACCCGGTGTTCCTTGAGGCCCGCTCCAAGATCGCGCACGATTACCTCGGCGCCCTGGACCGGCTCGTCTTCAGTATTCACCACCACTCCCGCAAGCTTCCCTCCCTGCTCCAGGACGATCTTGACCCCCGTATTCCGCGTGCCTTCACGAACCTCAACATCAGGCGTGTGGCTGTCCACATAGCCGGGCCCCTTGGCGATCAATTCATACTTTCCCTTGTGGAGACCGCGCAGGAGGAACTTGCCGCCATCGGAAGTCTGCATGCTCGTTCCAGGGACGAGATCGGTGCCCCCCTCGGGGCGCCCCTCGACCCAGACCCCATTGATGGGCTGACCCTCGCTGTTGCTCACCACTCCCTGGATCTCACCGCCAAGCTGAATCTCGAGATTGCCGATCTCCACCTCCTGGCCGGAGGCCAGGGCGAACTTATCCGAGTAGCTTTCGAGGTAGCCGGTCATCTTGACCCGAACCTCGAGCTCCTCCCCTGGCTCGACGTTACCGATGCTAAAGCTGCCCGTGCGGTCGCTGGTCGCATTTCCAAGCACCCTCAGCGTGGTCTCGGCATCCGAGGCCGGACGAACCTCTACATGCGCCCCGGGAATCACATCGCCGGCGGTATTGACAACGGTTCCGAGCACCGAGCCGGTCTGGTAGAGCTCGAAGATCTGCTCATACTCCTGGCCCTTCCTGATCGCGACCTGTTTCTTCTGACGGGCATAGTTCTCGGCCCGAACATAGACGTTTACCGGGCGGCGCCCGCTGCTGAGACCGCCAATAATGTAGGCCCCCTCCTCGTCCGTAACCGCCTCCTTGCGAAGATTGGCAAGATCGCTCGCGGAAACTGTCGCTCCTGCGATCGGCTTGTTCGATTGCGCATCGAGAACAAAACCCGCCAGGCGACCGCCGGGGCCCAGTCGAAGGCTGACCTCTTCCTGCGAAGGCTGTACATCCTTGCGCTGCAGGGACTCGTAGTCCTCATGCGAAACCATCAGCATATAGCGAGCATCGATGAGGGTATCAAACCTGAAGAAGCCGTTTTCATCGGTGAGCCTGTCATTCTGGGAGAAATCGATCTTGATCTGGTCACGCGGCTGAACATGCACGCCGACCGGGTTGGCCCGAACCCTGGCGCCCACCACCGGCTCATCATCCGGTCCCCTGACGTAACCTGCGATAAGATTGCCTGCCTGGAGATCAAATACCTTCGCCGGGTTATCACCGGGAAGGATCCTCAGCCGTAGCTCGCGGTGCTCCTGGTACATGGGGGCGGTGACCAGAAAGTTGTAGAGCCCCGCTCCAAGGCTCTGAAGCTTAAACTTGCCATCCGAGCCGGTCTCGAACTCCTCGACCGGGGGACGGTTCTTCATCATGATGACGTCAAAGAGCCCGACATCCACAGGCTCTACATAGGCCATGACCTTGGCCCCGGAGACCGGACCACCTCCTTCTCCTTTGACCAATCCCTCGAAGACTCCACCTTTCTCGAGGACAAGCTTGAGTCCCTCCCTGGGGGCCCTGACCTCACTGGCCGTCCCCGGGGAGAAGGTCGCCGCCACAGCCCGTATGGAATACCAATAGCTCTCGAGTCCATCGAGCTGGAACTTCCCATCGGGCCCGGTAACCGTCTCGGAATGGACCTCTGCATTCAATTTCTCGAGGTCGACCATCTTCCGGAGCAGGCCTTCCATGTCTTCATCGGGATCGGCCAGCTCCTTGAAGGCGAAAACCTTCGCTCCGGGGATCGGCTTGCCTCCGCGGTCAATCACGATACCGCTGATCGAGGTGCCCCGATCCAGCTTGAAAACCAGGGCCTGGGGTTCCTGGTCTTTCAGCAGCACGACATCCATGCTGTTGCCTGTGTAACCCGCGCACTGGGCCATGATCTCGTAGGAGCCCGGCTCGAGGGCGAACGCGACGTTGCCGGCCTTGCCCTCTATTCCGCCAAGGCTTTGGAGATCGACCTCGGAGCCAATTCGATCCGTCTCACTTTTTCTGAACACCCGCACCTTGGCATTTCGCAGGACCCTGTCGCGCGCCTTCTCACGCACCTCGACGCTCACCTTGACGCTGCCGCGGACGATCTTTTCTTCACGGCCAACCCGGCGGAACTTACCGGCATCTTCGCCGGATTCGGCTTTAACCGCGGGAGTCGTGGTCTCTTCTACACCGACCACTTCAGCCGCATCGTTCACCTCCGTACCACTGTCCGTAGCCAGGAAGATCCCGATAATTGCCCCAAAGAAAAGCACGCTGACGACCGCCGCGATTTTGACGCTGGTATTCATCTTATCTCACTCCGACAAAGAGGACTCCACCCCCCACGGGTAGTTGCCTCTCATCCTGTTTTCTGATCGAGTTATTAATTGAGCCGACCGTTACGGAATTCCCCGGGAAAGCTAGCCTGGGGAAACAACCGGACCCATCCTGTTCTTTTCGGTATTCATTTGACGAAACCTGCAGCAGATTATGAGTTTCAAGAAATCATTCCCAGCCCGCTCAAGGTCCGCCGCAAAGATACCGGAAGATATTTGACCTGATAGTTTAGCAGT
>DODI01000269.1:0-5990 GCA_003509045.1 Planctomycetota bacterium
CTCTCTTTCGATTCGAAAGACGCCTCCGAAGACCAGAGCCCCGAGACCATGGCCACCTCTTCCATGGAGCTGCTGGGAAGGTTTGGCGCAGATGCGCTCCGTATTCAGCTGCTTTGCCTCGGCCCAGCGGATAACAGCGCCAGCTTTGATGATGACAGCCTCTACAAGATCAGGCGTTTTCTGGAGAAGATCTGGAGAGCGGTCTGCGGGCGGATAGGGCAGGGGAAATTCGTTTCGAGAAATGTTCTCGTCGCCAAGCATCGATTGATCTTCGAGGTGTCGAAAAGACTGGAGGAGCTCAAGTTCCATACGGCCATCAGCGCGCTCCGGGAGTTCGTCAATTTCCTGGCATCTCCAAAGACGACCCTGGAGGAGGTTGACAAGAGCACCCTGGATACATTCCTGGTTGTGCTCAAGCCCTTCGCTCCCCACCTGGCTTTTGAGCTCTGGGAGCGCATGGGCAATGAGGATACGATTGACGACAGTCCCTGGCCCGAGTACAGCAAGGAGCTTGTTGAGCCTTCGGAGCGGGAGCATGCGGTCTTCGTGAATGGCCAGCTGGTTGACCGGCTTACCGAATCGGTTGAACTTGATCCAAAGAAGCTCGAATCGAGGGCGCTCGCCCTGGAATCCGTTCGGGAGTTCATCGGAAGAAGGAAGGTGGGGCGGGTTGAGGTTGTTCCGGGCCGATTGATCTGGATTTGTCTCGGCAAGAATAAGCTCGTTAAAGGTAACCAGGAGAATGCGGCGGAAGACGCTGCCGCGGCATCCGAGACTTCAGCCGGCGGGGAGCCCGCGCAGGGCAAGGCGGAAGGTTCCGAAAAGCCGGAGATTCCCTGAGTCGGCGGCTTTTACGTGGTTCAACTTCCGGTATTCTTCGCTCTTCGCCGACCCTGTTTGCTGGGGGGCAGAGGCCCATCGTATTCTTTGAAGAGGGGGAGTTCTCTTAGGTAAAGAATGACGGTGCGAGCAATGGCTGCTGATGATTTGCGAGAACGATCGCGGTGCGGGCGAACCAGGATGCTGGCCTTGCTGGTATTGCTGGCGCTCGTGGTCGTTCATTCACAGAGGGTTAGCCGGGGGGTGGCCGAGAGAGCGACAGGGTCGGAGTCATCCAGCCGGGAAGACCCGGAAGCTGAACGTCGCGGGCAAGTCATCCTGGAAGGGCTCCTGCGGCGCATCGATGGTTCTCAACGGAGAATCGAGCAGGCGATGGGGGATCTTGATATCGCCTCAAGAGCCCTGGCAATTGAGCAGGCTGGTTTCCAGGCTGAGCTAGATGCGCGCGAATCTCGGTTGAGGTCTTCGCTGGCCGATGTTGCGGCGGTGAAGGCCCTGGCCCGGGAGAACGCTGTCCGGCTGGGAGATATCGGTCCGGAGACGGAACTTTCTTCCGAGCGAGGCAAACGGCTGATGATTCAGCCTACCGTTCAGCTGCGAGGGAATGGGACAGTCGGCAGCGCGGTGGTTGTCTACTCAGGTCCATTCGCGGAAGGCGCTTCACCTGAGCGCTATTGCAACCTGGCCCTGACGGCTTTCCATGTGGTGGCCGAGGTGCTGGGCAACAGGCTCGATAGAGAGATCGATGCGGTGAAGCTTTTTTTCCCGGGGACAGATCAAGAGACCGGCGCGCTTACCGCCCGGCTTATCGCTTATGACAAGGCCAAGGACATTGCCCTGCTTTCCCTCGGGACTGAAATGCGGCTACCGGGCTTCGCGCACCTGCAAGACGACGCCCTTCTTGGGGAGCTGGATATTTTCTCACAGGCCTGTGCCGTAGGTTGTCCTCTTGGAAGCAATCCGATCGCCACGATGGGACAGATTACAGCTGTCGACAAGGAGGTCGATGGAGAGAAATTCTGGATGATCAACGCGCCGACCTATTTCGGTAATTCCGGCGGCGGAGTTTATTCCGTTCCGGATTGTAACCTCATCGGAATTTTCAGCATGATCTACACCTACGGCAAAGCAAAGCCCCGCCTGGTTCCTCACATGGGCCTGTTTTTGCCGCTTGGGACCATTCGCAGATGGCTCGATAACGAGGGTCTCGGGTTTGTTCATGAAGGCTCCCCTGTACCCGCAAAAGCTTGGAAGAAAATGGGTTACAGCCCGCAAAACAGGCTTCCCGAGGAAGAAAAAAGCGGCTGAGCCGGGTTTTTTCAGGTAGACCTTTCAAGTTGCCAAGAAATGGCCCTGATGATACAAGTGTCCGGGTTACATACAATTAGAAGGGATCGACAGGGCCGGCAGCGCTGAAACTAATACAGCGTCGTCAGGATCAGGGTCCGGATCCGTGGAAGTCGGTACGAATGTCGCCGGGGATGGGGTACCAGTACTCCAGGGTGCGAGCATTCGATTATTAAACCATTTGGAGAAGACGAGAATGTCCAGGCTAACAGGCAATCTCTTTTGCGGGGCGCTCCTGGTGAGCGCTTTCTGTGTGACGCCAGTTCTGTGGACTCAGGAAGGCGCCAAGAAGGGGACCAAGCAGGTCGAAGACCTCTTCAAGAAGGTTGACCTGAAGTCCCAGGATGAAAAGAAGGTCTTTGGTCAGAAAAGTGACAAGACGGCCGAAGCGGTCGTCGCTCGCTATCTTGACGCGATTGGCGGCAAGGATGTACTTGCCCTGGTGAAAGACCGGATGGCCAAGTTCCGCAACATCAAGTATTCAGCTACCGGTGAAACCGAGGCTGTGATCGCTCTTTATCTCAAACGCGGTCACAAGTATCGCGAGGAGTGGGAGATCAAGGGCTTCAAGATCAAGGATGCCCCACTGGCCTTTACCCAGGTCTACAACGGTGAGCTACAGGAGGGCTGGGTGAAAATGCTCGGTACCGTTTCGCCCCTGGAAGGTCGAACGCTCAGTGTTTTCGTCTGGGACAAGCAGGTTGATGATTTCTTCCTCCACTGGAAGGAAGATGGTTACGGGCTGAAGATGATCGGTCAGGGCCTGGTAGATGATGACGCTGCCGATATTGTCGAGGTATCCGATTTCACCGGCCGTCAGAAGATCCGTTATTTCTTCTCAAAGAAGACGGCCCTGCTGCTGAAGAAGGAGTGGTTCGATACCTCCGGAAAGCAGACCGTCAAAAAGGAGCAATTCTACAAGCTCTACCGTCCGATCAAGTTCAAGGACAAGTCTAACCACGCGCTCAAGTTTCCGCTCAAGGTCGAGATCCATGTCGATGGAGACCTGGACACGCAGCGTCAATACACCGACATCCAGTACAACCAGAATCTCAAGGACGCTCTCTTTGCCAAGCCCGAGGGGATACCCTTTACCGGGGGGATTGATGGAACGAAGAAGACTTCCCAGCTCCCTGCCGCCACCAAGGCAGGGCCCGTTCCGCCCGTTGGCGTCCACGCTGGCCGCGGCCGTTCGCGCGGCAAGAAAGAGGGCAGCAAGACGCGGGGGAAAAACCCCAAGAAGCCGACTGCGGGGGCCAAGGTCGTTCCGGCCAAGCCCGCTCCACCGAAACCGGCGACGAAGACTCCCTGAGCTGATTCAGCGAGGCCGTCGTTCCGCACGGCGGCTCAACTGGCCGGGCTGTTTTTCAGGCTGAGCTGTCCGCAGGCTCCCTGGATGTCCTCGCCCCGGCTTCTTCTGATGGTGACGTCCCCGGGATAGTTCCTTTGTATGCTGTCACGGAAGGCGATCATTGATCTCAGCTCCGGCTTGCTGTAGGGCGCCTCCTCGAAGGGATTGAACCCAATCAGGTTGATCGAGGCGGGGATGCCCCTGACTTTTTTTGTGAGAGCATTAGCGGCTTCCCTGCTGTCATTGACTCCAGGGAGAATCACGTATTCAAAGGTTACCTTCTTGCCGGTGTTGGCACAGTGCTCCCTGACGGCCTCGAGGACGGCATCGAGGGGATATTTCAGGTTCAGCGGGACCAGCTCATCGCGAAGAGCCTGGTCGGCCGCATGAATGGAGAGCGCCAGCTTTACCTGCGGGAAGGCCTGCGACAGTTGGCGGATCCGTTTCGGAATGCCGACGGTCGAAACAGTGATTCGGCGCGCCCCGATTCCAAGCTGCCGGGGATCTGTGAGGATCGAGAGGGATCGTAGCAGGCCGTCAAAGTTCAGCAGGGGCTCTCCCATTCCCATGAACACCAGGTTGGTGGGAGCCTGTCGGCTAAGGCTTCTAATCTGGACCACCTGGTCGATGATCTCCGCCGCGCTGAGGTTGCCGCTGAAACCGCCGTAGCCGGTGGCGCAGAAGGTGCATTTGACCGGGCAGCCCGACTGGGTCGAGATGCAGTAGGTTATCCGGTCTCCATCCGGAATCAGTACGCTCTCGATGCGGCCGCCTTCACGGCCCTGCTTCCAGAGAAACTTCCTGGTCCCATCCTCGGATACCTGCTCCAGGTCGTGGTCGAGAGGGTGGAGAATAAATATTTTATCGAGATGCTTCCTGAGCGACAGGGGGAGACCCTCCATGTCTTTGAACGATTGGGGAGTCCTTTCGTAGAGCCAGCGGCGCAACTGGTCTACGCGGTAGGAAGGTTCCCCTGCCTCTTCAACGGCGCTTGATGCGGTCTCGATGAATTCATCGCCCAGCAACTGGAGCAATTCAGTCGGTTTTCTCCCGGCGTCGTTATTCGGCAAAGCGAACGACTCCCTCGAGGATCAGGGGCCTGTCGGCATAGGGACGGTAGTTGCGGTCGTTGACGGTCCAGGAGCCGCCATGGCGAGGGTCGATCCGGATGACCGTCGGGCCAATCTGGAGGATTTCTCCCATCCAGACCGTCTGCTTACGCACCCTGGAACGTCTTGCGGGCCTTGCCCTCGGGGCCCCCGGGTCTGAATCCTGGGGAGAGAGCTCAACCGTGTTGTAGAACACGGATGGCTTCCAGCTTCTCCTGGCCTTGACGATGATTTTCTGATGGTGAAAGCGAAAGCTGAAATCGCCCGATCGTTCTTTGAACAGGAAAAGCTTGGAACGCTTGCGCGGCGTATAGTTGAATCCCCCGACCTGGAATCGCCCATTTGAATAGACCAGTTCGTGCGGCCGGCCTATTTTCCAGACCTCCGCTCTGCCATCGCGGTAGGGTTGCGCCCGGTAGAGGTCTCTGTGCAGCCGCTCGCGCTCGTCCCTGGTAAGATCTTCGTCTCCCAGCTCCGCGATCAGGTTGATGCCGTGCGGGAAGCCCACAGGCCAGAGCCCGGTAGAGGTGATCGAGTCTGAAAAATCCAGGATCTTCGGCCGGTTTACGGAGGAAACTGTCTCACGGACGCATCCGCATCCCATGGCCAGCGCCAGGCAGGCAAGAGTGACCTGTATCGTGGTTCTTTTCATCCTGATATGGATTGTAGTCGGGTTTCTTTTTCAGGCAATGCCCCTGGCTCTCCTTTCCTGGTGCTTGCAGCCTTCTTTTCTCTCGCTGGTGAGTCGGGGAGGCGGTCTGGTTTACCTCAATCGGTAGAAACCGGAAGATGTTTTCATGAGGTATCCATCCAGTTCCAGTCGACCCAACATCGCAAGGAGAGAGCTGCAAGGCACCCCGAGACGAGCTGAGAGCGCGTCGGGGTGCCATCCGTCCTCCTCCTGGAAGAGCGCCTCGAGGGGGCCGCCAAGTTTTCCCGGCAACGCCCTCCGCTCTCCAGGTTTTTTTCTCTCTCCGCGGGCCGGTATGCCGGTGAGTCCAAGCTCCAGGAAGAGGTCAACCGGTGAGGTGGCGACCCCGGCTCCATCCCGAAGCAGGTGCAGGCCGCCGCGGTGGTGTTCTTCGTCCACCCTGCTTGGCAGAACAAAGATGCTTTTCCCCTGGTCCAGTGCCCAGCGTGCGGTGCTGAGACTGCCTGATTTTTCTCCGGCCTGGATGACGAGAAGGGCGTTTGAGAGGCCGCTGATGAGCCGGTTTCTCTGCGGGAAGTGATAGGGCATAGGCCGCATTAAAAAGGGGAATTCGCTCAACAGGACCCCGGAATTTTCCGCAAGAACTCTATCGGCCAGGGTGTGATTCTCCGGCGGATAGATTCTTCCGAGG
>DODI01000278.1:0-4977 GCA_003509045.1 Planctomycetota bacterium
GCTGACGTGGGTGTTCAGGTCATCGCAGACGATGAACAGAACATTTGGACGCTTCCCTGCGGAGGCGGCTTTCTCCTGTGCCGCGAGGGACAGGGGCGCCAAGAGGCAGAGCCAGAGGGCGAGGGGCCGAATAAGTTTCATCTAGGGCTTTCCTTCAAATGGAGTATAGAAGCCTTCAGGCTAATCCATAGGGAGCTCCCTCACAAGCGCGCCCCCGGGTCTCCCGCAGAGTGCTTTCAGACGGATTTCATATACCGTAGAATAAACGCGGGTTCTTTCAATCGGAGTTTGAGATCGTGAAGTGCGCTATAGCTTCTTTCCTGGCGATGTTGTTGCTGGCCTCGTTCGCGTGGTCCCAGTCCGTCACGCCCAGGAAGAGCTCCGGCAGCAAGGAAAACCTTGATCTGCCCTTCGATGCGCGGGGTGAAGATAGCGAGGAGGAGGAGGCCCCGGAGCTCATTGTCTTCTACGGCGAGGCCTACGAGGCGAGCAATGTCGTATTCTGTCTTGATGAGTCTCTCACCATGAACAATAGCGGCCGCTTTGACATCGAGCGGCGGGAGGTGGCGAGGGCCATCTCCGAGCTGAACCCCGATGCGGAATTCGGGGTGCTCTTCTACGGCGGGCAGGTGACGGGCTTCAGAAGGCAGCTGGTCAAGGCATCTCCCACCAACAAGCGGGCGGCGATGGCCTTTATCAGTTCCCGCGTCACGAACCTGGGTACCTGCCTGGGAAATTCCGTCGAGCGGGCGCTCCAGATGCTGAACCGTTCCGATTCGCGGTTCCAGGCCGTCATCCTGGTCAGTGATGGGACGCCGACGCGTTGTCCCTTCGCGCGGCTTAATGGCTGCCAGGAAAAACAGGTGGTTTGTAACGAGGTGCTCGCGCAGATCAGCACGGCCAATGTTCGGCGCATGGCGGTGCACTGTATCCTGGTCGGCAACGCCGACAGGTGCGGAGGTCTTCCAACGCAATTCATGAGAGCCGTCTCCGGTCTTAGCGGCGGCTCCTTCCGGCATGTTCCCCAATAGATAGCCGCGGTCATTCCCTCGAGGATCCTGCGGATGGAGGCTATAGATGAGTAGCTCGGCAGCATTGAGCTTTCTTGCGGTTTCAGTCGTTTCTTTCGGCTGCCTTGCGGCGGAACCCGGCCCGAACAGCTGGCCCGGCTGGAGAGGCCCGGTGTCGGCTGGCAGCACGCCCTCCGGGTCCTACGCCAGCGGTTGGGCCGATGGAAAGAATATTCTCTGGACGGCCCCGCTGCCCGGCAAGGGCTGCTCGACTCCTGTGGTCTGGGGAGACAGAATTTTCATCACGGTTCCGATCAAGGGAGAGGATGGGATCATGGCCTTCGACTGGAAGGGCAAGGTTCGCTGGCAGAGCCGGATGGGCAAGACGCGCGGCGGCAAGCATCGCAACGGTTCGGGAGCTAATCCTTCACCGGTGACCGATGGGAAATACATCTTCGCCTATTACCGAAGCGGCAATTTCGCAGGCCTGGATGTTACCGGCAAGGTTCTCTGGAAGACGAATCTGCAGAAGCGTTTTGGCGAAGACACGCTGTACTGGGATATCGGCACCTCTCCGGTGGTGACGGCGCGTCACGCGGTGATCGCCGTTATCCAGGAGCGCGGCTCCTTCCTGGCAGCCTTCGACAAGAAGAGCGGCGAGCTCGCCTGGAAGGTCGCGAGGAATTACGAGTGTCCGACCGAGGGCGATCACAGCTACACCACGCCGATTGTCGTTCGTCATGAGGGCAGGGAGGCCATCCTGGTCTGGGGCGCCGAGAGGTTGACCCTTCATTCAGCAGCTGATGGAAAGATCATCCTAAGCTGCGCCGGGTTCAACCCCGAAGAGAAGCGCAATTGGGTTACCGTGGCCTCGCCGGTGATCTCGGCCGGTGTCGTCGTGGTTCCCTATGGACGGGGTGAGAGGCTTGCCGGCGTCAAGCTTGGCGGCAAGGGAGACGTCACTGCGACCCACCGTCTCTGGACGGTCAAGGGCAACGGTACCTTTGTTCCGACGCCGGCCGTCTCCGGCGACGAGGTCTACATCCTGCGCGACAAGGGACAGGTCGTCTGCCTGGATTCGAAGACCGGCAAGACAAAGTGGAGCGGGCGTATGCCGAAACACCGCGCGAAGTATTATTCATCCCCGCTGGTGGCCGGCGGGAATATGTACGCCGCCCGCGAAGATGGCGTTGTGGTGGTCGCCCGTCTCGGTGCGGACTTCAAGGTATTGAGCGAGAACGATATGGGCGAGCGGATGATTGCATCCCCTGTACCCGTCGCCGGCCGTCTCCTGCTGCGGGGCGACAAGGCGCTCTATTGCATAGCGAAGCCTGGCGAGACCGCGTCAAAATGAGGCACCGGGTGTTTACAGAAATTCTCGCGTTCACCTGCCTGATTTTTCCCCTGTCCCTGGCGGGAGAAGATGGGAGAGAGCGCCAGCTTGCTGCGGCGATCGTCGAGGGCAACATCGAGGCCGTGGAGCGGCTGATAGATGAGGGGGCGGATGTGAACGCGGCGCTGGCCGAGGGGATCTGGCCGCTCGATGTGGCGCGGATTCGCGGCAGAAAGAGCATCGAGAAGCTGCTGATCTCCAGGGGCGCGAAGAAAGCGAACGCGAAGAGCTTTCCCCCGGGAGCCCTTGCCCCGGACCTGGCTGAGCTCTACCTGGCGAGCGGTATTGCAGCCGATTCGCCGGGTTTCTCGGTGCTTGTCAGCCGCGATGGGAAGGAGCTCTTCTGCCGCGGCTACGGGCTTGCCCGTGTGAAGGAGGGGCTCGCCGCGGGCCCCGACACCCCCTTTCGAATAGGCTCGGTCACGAAGCAGTTCACCGCCGCGGCCATCCTGAAGCTCCGGGAGGATGGCAAGCTCGACGTCAGCGACAGGCTCTCGAAGTTTTTCCCGGGCTTTCCCCGCGGCGACGAGGTCACGCTCCACCACCTGCTCTCGCACACCTCGGGAATTCACAGCTACACGGATACCCCCGGCTTCATCATGGAGGTGGCCTCTCCGGTCAAGGCGCCCGCCGTGGTTGAGAAGATCAGGAACGAGCCCTTTGATTTTGATCCGGGCGGGCGGTTCAAGTATTCCAACTCGGGCTACTTTCTGCTCGGACTGATCGTCGAGAAGGTCGCCGGAAAGTCATACGGGGAGCACCTGGGCGAAAAGTTCTTCAGCCCCCTGGGCATGAAGAACACCGGGCTGCATCGCCGCGGCTTTGAACCCGCCGGCGAGGCGCTTGGCTATACCCGCGGAGGGAAGGACTACAGACGGGCTGTTGACTGGGATATGAGCTGGGCCGGCGGAGCTGGAGCGCTCTATTCAACGGTGCGGGATCTTGGCCTCTGGAACGAGGGTCTCTTCGCTTTCAAGGTGCTCAAGCGGAAAAGCCTCGACCTGGCGTTTACCCCTAACAAGCTGCTGGATGAGAGCGGCAAGACCTTCTACGCCTGCGGCTGGGCGATCTCCAGGTATCGCGGTCTTCGCCTGGTCGGTCACAGCGGCGGGTTGCACGGCTTCCAGTCCTACCTGGTTCGCTATCCGGAGCAGAACCTGACGGTGGCGGTGCTCGCCAACGCGGAATTTTCTCCCGCCGCCAAGGCCCAGGTGCTGGCCGATCTCTGGCTCCATGCGGTGATGGCTCCGCGTCCTCTCAGAGAGGAGAAGGCAGGCCTCGCCGGCAAGGGCTACGAAGAATATCCCGGGCGCTACGATTACGGCAGCGGGGTGATGACGATCGAACGCGAGGGAGGGCGCCTCTTCGCCCAGCTGGGTCTGCAGCCGCGCTTTGAGATCTTTCCCGCCGGAGATGATGAGTTCTTCTGGAAGGTGGTGGAGGCGCGGGTGAAATTTGAGCGAGACAAGTCAGGCAAGGTTGCGAGGATCCTGCACACCCAGGGCGGCGCCGTCATCAAGGCGCCCCGTCTCACCCGCCAGGTGGTGGTGACGGTCGACCCAGCCATCTACGATGCCTACGTCGGGCGTTACGATTACGGCGGCGGGCAGACGTTGACCGTTACGCGCGATGGCGACAAG
Organism: Planctomycetota bacterium; assembly: GCA_003509045.1. Taxonomy (GTDB): domain Bacteria; phylum Planctomycetota; class UBA8108; order UBA8108; family UBA8108; genus UBA8108. The sequence continues at coordinate 4,044 of DODI01000278.1, forward strand.
CTGATGGGCCAGATGCCCGCCCAGCCGAAGCTGTTGCTGCTGCCGCGTTCGAAGAAGGAATTCTTCTTCAAGGCAGTCAACGCCGAGGTCACCTTCGTTCCAGGGCCCGGGGGCAAGGTCACCGGGCTCGATCATCTGCAGGGAGGGAAAACCATCAAGGCTCCCAGGCTCAAGTAACCCCCCGGGGGGCCCTCTACAGGGCGATCTTCAGGACCGCGGATTTTCCCTTTTCGAGCGAGTGAACACTCTCCAGGGTCTTCATTCGTTTTCCCTCTCCTACCCGGATTGTGTAGGAGCCCTTCGAGAAGACCTTGGGGCGGTAGCTTGTCCCCTTGATTCTCAGGGTGTAGACGACCTCGCCGGATTTCTCGTCAATGATAGAGACGACCGGATCGGCCTGCCCGGTGATCTTCAATTCAGGCAGCCAGGCCGCCGCCTTGCGGGAGTAGTTGTCTTCCTGCCGGATGGTCTTCGGCCAGCCTGGGTATTGCCTGGCCTTGGGGTCGGTGATGTCCACGTTTCGCGGCCAGCACTCAAACGTGATCTCCCGCGATGGCTTGTTGAAGCGCACCACGCCAAAGCCGGCGGCGCGGGTGGTGAGCTTGCCGCCCTTCCTGAAATCTTCAGCTTTCATTCCCGGGTTGGCGGCGGCCCAGCAGGTGACCTTGTTGTGGAAACCATCGAGGTGGCGGCCTGTGTACTCGGGCATACCCGCCAGCCGGTTAGCGCCCGCTTCCAGCGGCACCCACCAGCGCAGGTAGAGATTGGCGATCGAGGGAACGCAGAAGGAAAAGACCGAGTCGTCCCAGTCGTCGATGCCGTGCTGGAAGATAGTTCCGAGGTGCTGGTCGCCGGCGATGTGCACCGAGAAGCTGCGGCGCATGGCGTCGATCGCCTTGTTACGGCCGGTCTGCGGCCAGCCGTTGGAGTCGAG
>DODI01000278.1:5350-5485 GCA_003509045.1 Planctomycetota bacterium
GCCGCCGCAGAAGATCGTCTGCGAGAGGACGGCCTTCATCTCGGCACCCTTCCAGTCCTGTCCCCATTTCCTGAGGAAATTCAGCTGCCTGTCTCCCAGGAGCACGGCCTGGGGAACGTCGATGGTCTTCGGGTC
>DODI01000557.1:0-2988 GCA_003509045.1 Planctomycetota bacterium
AAACGCATCTCCTTGAGCCAGGGGTTGCTGTCGGTCCTGCGTTCGGGCTTGCCCTTTCCCACTGTCCAGTGGAAGGCCTCGCCGGGATGGGTCGCGCTATTGCCAATCGTGGCAATCGAATGCGCGCCTTCGGCCGAGGCGATCGACAGACCCTTCCAGATCTCCGCGCCGGGCTTGAGAAGTGTCTTCCTGTTCTTGCCATCACGTCCCACCTCGGCAATCTCTGTCACCGTGCCGACATCGCCAACGTAGATGATTCGTGCGTTGTCGAGCCAGCCGATGGCGGAAACCTCGCCGAGGTAGTTAGGCAGCACATCAACCGGCTTGCCTCCTTTGGCGGGAACCACCCAGATCCTCCCGGCACTCGGATCATTCGGATCCTCGGCCGTGATGAAGGCAATGTGCTTACCATCGGGGCTCCAGGCGGTGTCGCCGAGCTTTCCCGGGTTGGCGATCTCGGACTCCACCTTGCCGCTTTCCAGGGAAATGACTCGCAGCCTGCGGTTCATGTAATAATCATCGACCAGCGACGTCGGGGCCAGGGCCGCCAGCAGGCGGGATCCATCCGGGCTCCAGCTCAGCGAGCTGGCCGAGCCGGCAAGCTCGAGCGCCTTCGGTTCCCCGGAGCCATCATCGTTGACATCCACGATCCATACCCGCGATGGCTTCCATTCCTCCTCGTAGATAAGGGGAGTGAAGCCCTTGTCCTTGAGCTTCTTCTTTTTCTTGTCTTCTTCCAGTTCGCTGGAAGAGAGAAAGGCCACCCGCTTGCCATCGGGACTCCAGGCGTAAGACGAGACCGAGAGCTTGGTATCGAAGGCCTTGCGCGACTCGCCGCCATTGACGGGGATGAGGTAGAGAGCGCGGGCCTTGTCGCCATCTTTCTTGTTGAGGAAGGAGATCGATTTTCCATCCGGAGTCCAGCGGATCGTGGAGATGTTGACCTTGCCCGTGATGAAGGGCGTGTGCTGCCCATCCTTCAGGAGATGAAGCTCGGTCCAGGACCCACCACTGTCCTCCACCATGAGCTCGCGGGGAACCGCCAGCAGATAGGCCAGGCTCTTTCCATCCGGAGACACCTCAGCCGAAACGATCGAGCGCAACTTTGCGAGGTGTTTCGGTGTCCAGAGTTCCTTTGCCGCCAGCGGGGCACCGACAAAAAACAATAAGAGCGCTGCTGCCCACAAGAAACCTGGGCGGCTACGCAAACGACTCATTCCGACTTTCGAGTTCATCTCATGATTCTCCAATAGTTAATCTGCCCTATCGCTTCTTCTTGAGAAAGCCTCGAGCCCCAAGCCAGGCCTGGCAGCTTGCCGGCCAGGTTGAAACCCCCGGGCGCTTCTTCGCCAGCCCTACTCCATGGGGACCCTTCTCGTAGATATGCAGCTCTGCAGGCACGCCGGCCTTCAGCAGCGCCATGTAAAAAACAATGCTGTTCTGCGGAGGAACAACGCGATCCTCCGTGGTGTGCAGCAGGAAGGTCGGCGGCGTCTGGGCGGTGACCTGCTTCTCGTTGGAGAAGAGCTCCGCCAGGGCCGGGTTGCCGCCAACGAAATTATTCCGCGAACCGACATGGGTAAAGGGCTCGGTAAAGGAGATCACCGGGTAGCCGAGGATCATGAAATCGGGCCTGCAGCTCTCCTTGTCAACCGGGTCCTTCGCCTCTGGATTACCCTTGTCGAAGTGGGTTCCCGTACTCGAGGCCAGGTGCCCTCCGGCGGAAAACCCGATGATCCCGATCCGGCTCGGATCCACCCTCCACTTCTTCGCCCGGCTGCGCACCAGGCGAATCGCCCGCTGGGCATCCTGCAGGGGCGCCGGATGGTGATAGCGCGGCGCGTGCCGGTAGCGCAGAACAAAGGCACTCACGCCGAAAGAATTCAGCCAGGTGGCGATCTGCTTACCCTCGTGATTGTCGGCGAGCATAAAATAGCCGCCCCCGGGGCAAACGATCACGCCGCAGCCGGTAGCGCCGCGGCCCTTCGCCAGGTGAACAGTGAGGGTCGGCTTGTCGGCGCTCTCCTTGCCGACCGCGCCTGGGGCAACACCACCGGGCCAGAGGTACTCAGCGCCAACGGCCTTGCCCCGCGAGTGAACACAAAGAGCGTAAAGCAGCAGGCACAAACCGGCCATCGTTCGGTTTCTCAGCTTGTTTTTCATCGCTTGGCGGACTCCTCGAAATTTATTGGCTGATTCAGACCGGCTGGTTGGGAACAACCGAATCGATAGCCTACCACAGCAGGCCGGACCCCTGCGAAAGATCGTTTTCCGTCGAGAACCTCCTGCGAGACCTGGACTTTAACGGGCGGGGTTTTTACCGTATCCTCTTGCTTCGCGACTGGTTCTCTTCCCCAGGCTTCCGGAGACTCCTTCCATGCAAGACAGGGCACAGGTCCTGATCATCGGCGGTGGCATCGTCGGCTGCAGCACGGCCTATCACCTGGCAAAATCAGGTTGCCGGGACGTGCTGCTGGTCGAAAAAGGCGAGCTCACCAGCGGCTCAACCTGGCACGCCGCCGGGCTGGTAGGCCAGCTGCGCTCCTCTCGTAACGTGACCCGGATGCTCAAGCACTCCGTCGAGCTCTACGAGAGCCTCGAAGCCGAAACGGGCCAGGCCACCGGCTGGAAACAGGTTGGCGGACTGCGGTTGGCCTGCAGCGAGGAGCGCATGCAGGAGCTCCGAAAGGGAGCCACGACGGCGAGGAGCTTCGGCCTCGAGATGCACATGCTGAGCCCCCAGGAGGCTCTCGACCTCTTCCCGATCATGAGCCCCAAAGACATCATTGGCGGCGCCTTCCTGCCCACCGATGGCTATGCTGACCCCAGCAGCGTAACGAGGGCGCTGGCCAAAGGCGCCCGCGATGGAGGCGTCACTATTGAACGTGGCGTCCGGGTCGAAGAGTTCCTGCTCAAGGACCGGCGCGTCACCGGCGTGCGAACCAACCAGGGAGACATCGAGGTCGAGACGGTACTGCTTGCCGCCGG
>DODI01000143.1:0-3191 GCA_003509045.1 Planctomycetota bacterium
TGTTTTTTCTACAAGCTCGAAAAGATCGGCCTTGTGGCAGCGCAGGATCTCTTTTCGAGTCGCGGACCGGCCCGTGGTCCAATGCAGCTGTTTCGAGAGGCTGCCGGATTTCTTAAGCGCCTCGATGCTGGCCTCGAGCCGGGCTGGACGCTCAGGGTGTCGCAGTCCCGTGTCGTGTTCTAAAAACAGCTTGTCGGTGTAGATGGGTATCTGGCTCATTCGGACTGGCTCTCCTGTGCAACGCGTTGGCTTTCCGGAGCGTCCTGTATAGTGTCGAGTTCAGCGGGCGGCTGGTCCACAGGGGAAGGCTTTTTCCTTCCTCCCGCTGGTGTTAACATACCTTCTGTCAGCGTCCCTCCAGGGACGAGCAACCGCGGCCCGCTCAGTCATTGAGTATAGGGGACAGATAGCTTGAGGGAAAGCCGGTCAAAAATTCACCTGTCGCTGCTGGCCCTGCTGGTTATGTCGGTGCCGCTCGCGCTGTTCTTTTATTACTACTCCAACCTGATGAACGAGGCTCAGGAGGACCGTCCTGAAGCGAGGCTGGTCCACGAGCTGTACGAGGATGATCCGGTTGAAGAGAAGTTGCCTGAGCCCGTCGTTGTCGAGGCCAGCGAGTTCGAGGTGAGTGGACGGGTCTGTCTGCCGGATGGCAGCGGTGTTCCGGGTCTCAAGTTGATCCTCGCGCAGGAGAGCGTGGTTGCCGGGCCGGATGGGAGCTTCCATTTTCCGGCCGCGAAACGGGGCCGGGAGTCTGTATTACGGATCGAGCTCAATGGAAAGGAGTTCGCTGTCTTTGAGAAGGTGCTGGTGGGAGATGATCCCGTGGCGGCGGGAGCCGGTGGGACAGCCCTCGAGCTGTTGCCCTCGAAACCCGCGAAGATTGAATGGACTGTCCAGGTTCCCGGGAAACCTGCTGCAGCGTCCGGCGGGAAAAAGACCTTCATAGGGCTTGGGGCTGTGCTTGTCGAGGGATGGGGCGGGGGAGGGCGGATCTCGGTCCAGGGAACCTCCAGGCTTCCGGCTGGAGCGGGAATCTATTCACACCTTTCTTTTGACGGGTTCCGGGTCGCCGGCTGTCTCGACCCGGCGGTTGTTTCCGCAGAGGGCCGCTGGCAGGGGACGGTTTTCATCTCGCCTGAACACCGCTGGTATTCGGGCCCGCACGAGCTGACCGCCAGCTTCAGCGTGGTCGTTGAAGATCCCCGCCTGGTGGCTGAATGGGAACAGACGCTCGGGGAGGGAAGCCTCCAGGATGCTGGAGAGATAGCTGCCAGCAGCGGGGTCTACATTGGGAATCCCAAGGCGGCCGAGGCTGAGGATCGCGCTGTCCAGATCTATACCGTTCGGATGGTCCAGGAGGCCAGGCGCCATCGGGATGGCCTGCGCTCCCGGGTAGATGAAATACTCAGGCTTGGAAAGGGCTGGTCGCCGGAGCTGCTGGCTGTTCGTAACGGCAAACGGCCAGGCTGGTTTCACGAGGGTCTCGTAGGAGAGGACGGCAGCTTTTCCGAGAAGACCTGGAGGGTCTATCTCGATGAAAGATGGCGCCCCGGAATCTCAGCGTTGCTGAAAGAGCACAGGGGAAAGCAGCCCGGCGAGGACGGCACCGCGAGGAAATATCAGGAATGCTACAGCCGCCTGGAAGGGCTGCTGAGCGGGGTTCTTCAGATGAGCCGGGTCTATTCCATGTTCATCGTTTATCCGAGCTTTGATCTGAAGCCGCACGAGAAAGATTTCTATCTCGATGAGCGCGGCCGTGAAGACCTGGCTGTCCTGAAAAGGATCGTTGACGAACACTTCGAGCGGCTGGAGCGTTTCACCACGCTCGTGGAAAAGTAGGCCTGCCCCGGGATGGACGGGGAGACAGGTCAGTCTATTTTTCCCGTGAGGATGATCTTGAGCGGCCCCGAGACGTATTGGAGCATGCGCCCCTTCTCATCGATCCAGATGCTTCCCTGCCACTTCCATTTCTTCGCCTCGAAGGAAAATCGTGTAACTGGTATTTTCCTGTCTCCGATCGTGAGCGGAGCGCTCTGCACCTCGGGTTTGAAATCGATTTTCAGCACATCGCTGAACTCGGGATAGAAGACCTTGATCGTCCTGGGGCCGGCGGCGTCGAGCTGCCTGGTGAAGAGGTTCCATTGCTCCTGGCAGAGGGTTGAGAAGAGAAAGATGTCTTTGTCTACCTTGAGCTCCGTCCTGGAGGCCTGTTCCTTCTTCCTGTTGTTGGTGTAGATGGTCGTGGCCAGGCCATCGGTGAACTGGATGCTGACTTCCTGGAAGGCTTTAAACGTTTTGTCCGAGGCGAAACGAAAATTTGTTTTTTCAGTGTAGGTGACGGGAGAGCCATCCTTGGAGAAGAGCAGGGTCCCAACGGAATCCTGTATCTTCCCTTCGGCCTCCATTTTCCTTCTGATCGCAAGCTGGTAGTATTCCCCGGTTAATGAGGGGCCATCTTTACGGCTGAAGCGGAAGACGGTCTCGCCGATCTTCTCCTTATCTTTGAGCCAGAGGTACTTGTAGCCCCTGTCGAGCTTCCAGCCCAATTCGAAGGCGGGCAGGGGAACGGTTGAAAGTACGAGCAGCAGGCACAAGAGGGGGTTCTTCTGGGTCATAGAGAGTCGTTGCCGCCCTGGGGGAATGAATGCTTTCTGCGGCCCGGGCAACGCGTTCCCGAGCCTTCAACTGGCCATGGATTGGCTAAAAACAGCAGCTATCGAGGCCACTGAATTATTCTATCCCGCTTTTTGAAAAGTGGTCGAAAGGAAAATATAAGATCTTTTATTATAAAAAGTTACAGAAGAAAATTCAGTCGCTTGAAACGCCTCTGGAGAGCCTTTTTTCAGCAGGGATGGCGCCGAGGCGGTAGACTTGATGATGTCGCAAAAGGAACCCCGGCGAGTTGTTTCCAAGGTGGGAGCTAAGTGGTTAGTACCGGGAATATCATTAGATACATCGGTCCAGAAGCCTGAAAAGGCCGGATCGCTGGCAGATTCAAGCCGGCCTGGCTGGAACCCTCGATTCCAGCCACCGGAACCCTTGCCTTGGAGGTAGATTCATGGTCCGCAAGATAGAAAAAATCGAAAAAGAGATGGGCTATTGTGAGATCAAGCTCGAAAAGAAGCGCCGCCTGCGTCGCCAGGTGATGTTTCTCGAGGCTGACCTCGAAGTCCTTGAAGAATTCAGCC
>DODI01000133.1:0-9539 GCA_003509045.1 Planctomycetota bacterium
AAGCTGCTGGGTGAAGGGCCGGGTCCGAAAGCTACCGGAAAAAAAGAGGCCTCCGAAGAAAAGGCGGAAACATGAGTCGGCGGCGAAAAAAAAGGGACGGTGACGGAGAACGGCCGGGTCCCGCAGCGGAAGCCGAAACGGCCGCGGAAAACGTAGCAGGCAAAGACTCCGCCGGGAAGAGACCCCTTCGTTCCCGGCTTGCCAGATTCGGTGCCATCCTCTCGGTCCAGCTCGGCCTGCTGGGCTTTTTCTACGCCATGGCAGCCGCCTACCCCGCCGAGAACAGGATTCACGCGCCCGACAGCCGCTGCCTGCCGAACAAAACCGTGCTGATCACCGCTCGGATCCTCTACGGCCTGCCTGCTCTGTTGCGCTCAGATCCTGAAAAGATCGTCGTTCGACTCGGGCTGCCCGGCAAAACGCCTGTCGAGGGGATTGCCGGTCCGTCAGGTGAAGTCACCATCGCCCTGGCTGCCCCTGAGAAGCCCGGCCGATACCAGCTCGAGCTGGAAGCCGACCCGGATGGCGCAACCGGAATCGGACCGCTCCGGTCGTCTTCGACACTCGAGGTCATCTCCATCAGCAAGGCGCCCGTCAAGCAGCCCTGAATTTCCGCCTGCGGCGATGAAAGTCCTGCTTGAGTAAGACTACGCCATTGCACAGTCGAGCAAGAGCGGGGACAATCGATGATTCCCGGGGGGCGGGCAGCCCCTGGATTAACCTGAATCTTTTTTCTAACGAGGCAACTCCGTGACACGAACCCCGATTTCTTCACACACCTGGCGGCTCCCGGCAGCCTTCTTCGCTGCAGCCATCCTGGCTTCCACTCTCGCCGGCTCGAACCCGCAGACGGCCTCGGCCGAAGATCTCGCCCCTGACGCCGGAAAAATTCACAACCACGTTACCTATCTGTCGAGCGACGAGCTCGGGGGCCGCGACAGCGGCGAGCCCGGACTTGAGATTGCGGCGGAGTACATCGCGCGTTTCTACGCTGAATACGGCCTCGAACCGGCTGGAGACAACGGCTCCTACTTTCAACATTTCACCATTCCCCAGGGTGCCTGCTTCGTTCAGGACGCCGGGGCGGTCATCGAATTCAAAGACGGAGAGACGGTCTCCTTGACCCCCGGCAGCGAGGTCGCGGCCTTTGGCTTCACAGATGGAAAGCCGATCGATGCTCCGTTGGCCTTCGTTGGCTACGGCATCACGACCAACGACAGGGAGAAAAACCGCGGTCTGGACTACGATGACTTCAACGGAATCGACGTGAAAGGCAAGGTGGTAATCATCCTGCGGTACACGCCGCGCTACTCCTCCTCCGAGAACCCCTTCGGCGGCCGCAGGAGCCGGCACGCCCCCTTCAACGCCAAGATCGCCAACGCGCGCGAGCACGGCGCCGTGGGCGTGATCTTCGTCACCCCCACCGGCCAGCCGGACCAGGACTGCTACGGCGTGGCCCACCGCGCGGCGCCGCGCCAGCCCACCATGCCGGCGCTCTACGCCCGGCGGGCCAGCATCGACCATCTCCTCCGAGGCTCGGGCGAAACCATCGGACGACTGGTAAAAAAGATTGACGAGGGCCTGAAGCCCGCGAGCTTTGAGCTCAAGGGCGCCAAGATTCGCTTCGCGACCGCGAGGCGGCACCTGCTGCTTCGCAACGTCGCCGGCAAGCTGCCCGGCTCGGACCCCAAGCTGGCCGCCGAGACGATCGTCATCGGCGGACACTATGACCACATCGGGCGCTTCGGCAACCAGGTCGCAGAGAAAAACCTCGGGCAGATTCACAACGGCGCCGACGACAATGCCAGCGGCACCGCCGGGATCATCGAGCTCGCTCGACTGCTCTCCAGCGGCAAGAGACCTAAGCGCTCCTTTGTCTTCGTCGCCTTCTCCGGAGAAGAAATCGGCCTCTTCGGCAGCCGGCATTGGGTGAACGCGACCCGTTATTTCACCACGACAGAGGCGACCACCGCGCTCGAGAGCGCGCCCAATCCCCACGGCGGCAACAAGGGAGCCTCTCTGCTCTGGGAGGCGGGCACCCTGCTCAAGGCCACCGGCAGCTTCCAGGGGGGCCACTTCCAGGTAAAAACCCTCGACGGCGAGAGCGGCTGGGTGAAAACAACCGACCTGAAGCAGATCGAAGGTCCCGCCCCTCTGCATTCGGTGATCGCCATGATCAACCTCGACATGATTGGCCGCGGCAAAAACGGCGGCCCGGTAACGGTACTTGGCGCCCATTCATCCGCCGCCTTCCCTCCCCTGCTGGAAGAAATATCGAAAAATATCGCGCTCCCCATCAAATTGAACAAGGGGCTCGGCGGCGGCGGCTCCGACCATGCGAACTTCGTCAGGAAGAAGATCCCGGTCGTGTTCTTCTTCACCGGCATGCATGGACAATACAACACCCCCGAGGATGACATTGGCACCGTCAATGTTCCCTTCGAGGCCCGCATCGTCAACATGGCGTGGAAAACATCCCTGAAGCTGGCATCCGCCGAGGGGCGCCCGGCCTTCGCCCAGGGCTCCGCCGGCGGCTCATCCGCCAACCCGGACCGTCCCATGCTGGGAATCATCATCGACCCCAACCATGAAGGCGACGGCGTCAAGATCAACGAGGTGGTCGAAGATTCGGTCGCTGAAAAAGGCAAGCTCAAGGTCGGCGATGTCATTGTCGCTTTCGGAGACACGCGGGTGAAAGCGCTTGCCGACCTGCAGAAGGCCCTCGAAGACCGTCCGCAGGGAAAGATCAAGCTCAAGGTGATCCGTGAGGGCTCCGAAAAGAATGCCGAGGTCGAGTTTCCCACCCGCCAGGGAGGCTTTCGCGTCAGCTTTGGCTCGATACCCGATTACGCCTATGATGAAAAGGGTGTCCGCTTTGAAGACATACGGCCAGCCACCCCCGCCGCGGCCGCCGGCGTCAAGCCGGGAGATGTTCTGGTGCGCTGGGCCGGCAAAGAGGTACGCGATGTGCAGCATTGGACCGAACTGCTAGGCGGACACAAGCCCGGCGACAAGGTTGAGATCGAGGTGATGCGGGACAAGAAAGTCGTCAAGATGACGGTCCTGCTCAAGGCGCGTTGAAGACCCCCTACCGACCGAGCTGAACCCCGTAGCGCTCCAGCAGACCGCCGGTTGCCCTGATGTAATCCGAACGGGCGGCCTCCAGGTTGGTCTTGGCCTGGAGAGCCTGGGTCTGAAGCTCGAGGAGGTCATTCTCAATCGTGTTGACCGTAAAGGGAATCGAGGCTCCCGCGGCCAGTTTACGTCGTTCGGCCTCGAGCTCGGTCGCCTTCAACCTGACAAGATCATCGAGATATACCAGCTTACGCGCCATCGACCTCAGACGACGGATGCTCTGGTCCACCTCCAGGATGATGCGGTTTTCCGTCTGCAGCCGTTGCCATTTCAATTGCTGGTAGCGGTCCCTAGCACGATCGTAGCTGCTCTTGAGCCCCCTGTTCGAAAGCGGCATCGCCAATTGAAGGCCGACCGTCCAGCCATAAAAATCTCCCGACCCGAGAGAAGAAAAAGAGTCGCCAAAGGAGTCCGCCAACCCGAATTGCGCCCAGGCCCCGGTAAGATCAAGCTGGGGCAGGCGTTCGTTGGCCCTCATATCGACCAGGGTTTTCTGATTGTCCAGAAGCGCAGCGAATTGCCTGTAGTCGGCCCGGCGCTCAAAAGCCGCCGCCAGGGAAGGATTACGCTCGGGAAGCGTCGCCTGTTCAGTCGGCTCACTGAGAGGTATGACCCGGATTCCATCAAAACTGCCGGTCGTCTGCCCCGCCTCCCAGAGCTGCCGGAGCGATTCGCCCTTGTACTGCAAGAGGTCGAGCAGATTATCCCGCGAGTTCTCGAGCTGCAGCAAGGCATCGTTCATCTCCACCTTGCGCCGGGCCAACTGTCCTTCGATTGTCGTTACGTAAATCTTGGGCTGGGTCCCTGCCGCCTCTTCTTTGCGCGCCTTCTCAACATTCTCAGTCGCGACCTTCAGGGAATTCTCATTGGCCGCATAGTTCCGTGAAGAAAAAACCAATTGCCAATAGGCGGCTTCGATACGAAAGATCAGATCGCTAATGGTCGTCTCCAGGCTGTCCATCGCCAGCTTGCGGTTATTTTCCGCCACCTGGATAGCCGAGTAATTGTATGGATACCAGGCCCCCTTCAACAGCGGCTGCGTCGCTGTAAACCGAACGGACGCTTCCTGCACCGGATTGAAGCTGAACAGGCTGCTGGCCAGTGGCCGATCGAAGCCGGACTCACCGACCGTGAGGGAGTAAGTAGAACCCAGCAAGGTACGAAGACGGATCCCGCTCGAATAATTCGAGGACTCAAACGGGTTAACCCGGACCTCGGACAGTACAGCGTCTCCGATATCAAGGAAGCTGACCGAAGGCCTCCGGTTCTTGCTGTAATTGGTGCTAAGGGTAAAAAACGGATCGAATACGGCATCCTGGATGACCATCTCCCGCTCGCGGATTTTTCCCTCGGTCCTCGCGATCCGGACATCGAAACTGCGCGCGAGCCCCATCTCCACAGCCTGCTCGATGCTCAGCTCGATCTCCTCAGGAGGTGGGACTGCCCCCTCCTGGGCCCGCAGGCCCCCGGTCGTCAGAGCCAGAACAAGGGTGAGCACGGCGCTCGTCCACATCCCGCGAGCGACCTCCTGCATATGAAGCACTTTCTTCATCATCTCCGTCTTTTCTCTAAAACGTCTCTTCTTCTCTTCGCCCCGCTCGCGGTGAGGGAGCCGCGGCAGGAAATGCCCGCAGAGGGTTCGCGAGCGCCGACAGTTTGCATCGCATTTGCCCAAGAAGCCAGCGAGAACCCTGAAGGCGGAATTGATTCACATCGCTTATCTTCCGCCAGCCAAGGACAAATAGGACATGGCCCTCCGCATTTTCCGGAAAAACCACGGCGCGTTCGATTTGGTTCTTTTGCCTGACCGCTGGCCTTGTCACGCCTCAATCAGCCCCAGAAGACGTTCCCGCAAGCGATCAAATTCCTCGCGCGAATTAAAGCTGACCGAGAGAACGCCTTTCTGTTTACGGCGGCCGTTAACTCGAATCGAAACCTTCGCGCCGAGGGCCTCCATCATCTCCTCCTCCAGCTTCAGTATGTTGGGATCCTTGTCCGCCTTCGCTCGACCTTTTCGATCGGCTTTGCCGGCAGGCTCGTCATCGAAATCGCCTCCACCGTTCTTTAAAAAGGCCTCCGTTTCACGAACGGACATATTCTCCTCGGCAATTCTCTCAAAAAGCAGCCGTTGATCCGCCTTGTTGGTGGCAGAAAGAAGCACTTTCGCATGCCCGGCGGTGATCTGACCCCGGACCAGCGCCTTTTTGATATCTTCAGGCAAATCCAGCAGACGAATGGTGTTGCTAACGGCCGAGCGACTCAAACCCAGCTGCTCGGCCAGCTGTTCCTGGGTGCAGGACTTAATGGCCAGCAAGCTGCGATAGGCCTCTCCGAGCTCAATGGAATTGAGATCATCCCGGTGAAGGTTTTCAACAAGAGCCAGCTCAAGGAGCTTTTCATCGGCCACGTCCGCCAGGATTATCGGAACTTTGTCCATCCCAAGCTCTCGTGATGCCCGCAGCCTTCTTTCCCCCGCGACAAGCTGATAGCCCTTGCCATCGATGCGGGCCAACAGCGGTTGCAACAACCCATCTCGAGCCACCGAGGTCTTCAGCGCCTCCAGCTCCGTCAGCGGGAAATCTTTTCGGGGCTGTTGAGGATTTTCACGAATTTCATCGGGACTGACCATCAAGACCACCGGACCCTGCTCAGCCGAGTCGGCGGCCGACCGGGCCTGGAGCGCAAGCTCCGGCTGCTCCACAGTCTCCCTGGTGACAACTTTTTTCCGGGGGGACTTTTTCTTGGCGGGCTTTTTCTTGTCTCGACCCGTCCGGGTTGGAACATCCCCCCCACCCTTTCCGATCAACAGCTCCAGCCCCCGGCCTAATTTCCGTTTAGCCATTTTCCATCACTTCCCGGGCCAGCTCGACATAAGCCCAGGCCCCTTTCGATTCACAATCATATTGAAAGGCCGGACATCCATGACTGGTCGCCTCAGCCAAAAGCACGTCCCTTGGAATGACGGACGAAAAGGTTCCGCCTTCAAAGAACTCAGCGATCTGGTCAACTACATCATGAGAAAGATCCAGCTCCCGAGAGAACATCGTCAAAAGCAGGCCCTCTATCTCCAGATCTGGATTTGTACTATTCTTTATTTTTTTAACTAATGGCAATATCTGGCTCAGCCCCTCCATTGCGTAATATTCGCACTGTACAGGCACGATAAGACCATCGCTAAGCTCCAGGGCCAGCGTTGGAAGCCCGGCCAGCGAGGGCGGGCAGTCCAGAATCACATAGTCAAACGGCTCCGCGGCGTCACGCATCCTCTGGCGCAGCGCATCGGCATCGGCCGCCTCCAGATCTCGCACCACCCGAAGGTCTGAGGCCTCCGGACTCGAGGGCAGCACCCAGAGGTTCTCATGCTCCGTCTCACAAATGAATGGTTCGAGCGGATCGCCGTTCAAAAGGGCACTCAGGTATGGAAACTCATCGGAGTCCGCCGCAGGCACCTCGACCCCCACCCCGCTGGTCGCGTTGGCCTGGGGATCGAGATCCATCAGCAGCACCTTGCGGCCAGCGAGACAGAGACTCGCGGCGAGGTTAATCACCGTGGTTGTCTTGCCGACACCACCCTTCTGACTGGCAACCGTAATTGCTCGGGTCACTTCTCTCCACCAAGCCTGCAGGCCAAACACGTCAAACAGACAATGACAGAACTTTAGTGCCCTACGAGACCCCTTTCAAGAGCTAAACGAAAAAGGCCGCAGGGCCATCAGGCTCTGCGAGTCGACCCTGGCACACCACAAACCACAGGATCAAAGCCCAGACGTTCCACGTAGAACAAACCGCGAAGAACCCCTGCGCGAAGGACAGCAAGCTTTATACAGGCCACAAAGAGCCCTCCGGGAGATCCGGATGAGAAACCACCCAGGCTCGCTGGGCGCAAGCCCGGCTACGAAAAGCCCTCTCAGGAACTTCGCTGCCGCCCATCCCCGGACCGCAAGGAAGCTCCCGGGAAATACGAGCGAGAAACCCGCCCGCTCTCTCCAGCCACAATTCCGGGCCACGAAAAAGTTTCACGTAGAACGCTTCGCCTATCGAAACTCACCGACCTCAGCCACCAACATGGGCAGGCCGCAGAGCCTGGACTCAAAGGAAGCCCCTGGCTGGACGACGCGAGAATCAACATGGCCGGCCCCGAGGTCGAAGACTTTAACCGCAACGTCTGGCTCGGCGACGAGTTCGGAGTCGGCGACGCGCTGAACATCAGGCCGGTCGATGCCAACGGCACCAATCACCATGCCGAACTGATGCGCGGCCAGCCCCGTGACCATCGCGGGTCTCGGCTTTGATCCCAACGGCCCGAAGGCTTCCTCAAGATCCGCCCAAATCTCTCCGGCGGCAGCCACGAGAGTCTCTCCTGGAACTGGACTGATCAGCCGCCGGCAAGACCGGCAAGCAACCATGACAAAGCCGGAGGGGCCGCGACGGCGCGATAGCCACAAGGCTCGGAGCTCCGCAAAGGAGCGGACCCGATGTCGCAGATGCTAACGGAAGCCCCGGGCTAAGCGACGCAGGAAGACGCCTCCTGAAGATCCCCCCAAGTCTCACCGGCTCTGGCTACGAGATCCTTTCCTGGAGTTGGACCGATCAGCCACCGACAAGACTGGCAAGCGACCATGACAAAGCCGGAGGGGTCGCGACACAGCAACCGCCACCAGGCTCGGATCTCCGCAAAGGGGCGGGCCCGAGGTCGCGAATGCGAACGGAAGCTCTGGCTAAGCGACGCGGGGGAAAGCCTCCTGAAGATCCACCCAAATCTCACCGGCGACCGGTAGGAGATCCTCGCCTGGAGCTGGGCCGACCAGCCGCCGGCAAGGCCAGGAGGGAGCCATGACACAAGGCGAAGACGCTGCGACACAGCAACCGCAGGAGCAGCAAATGAGCTGGCAAACAAAAACACTCGCCGCCAGCGACAACGCACCGGCGGGCAAAGCCGCCGGCTCCCGAGAATCGATTCTAAGGGCCGCCCACATCCCGGATGGGCCTCTCTGCATGCGCAGCCATGCGTCGGCAGCGGAGGGCTCCTCGTCAGCCTCAGGGCCCATAATGTGCCGGGGGGGCTCCGCCTGGGGGGAGGCCTCTGCGAACCCCCAGGTCGTTTCCCGGCCCAGCCACTCCGGGCGGGGCTTTCGGCGCGGCTGAAGCCTTGCGAAAACCGTTCCACGTGGAACAAGCCCGGGTGCAACACCAGCATCGAAACTTTACCCTCCACACGCGGAGACAGGGATAAAAATACAAGTATTAACCCATCGGCAATATTATCTGTTTAGACTATTCTGTATCTTTAGACATATTGCCTGCAGGGCCGCCATAGGATCTGATGAAGGGCGAATTCGCGCCATGGAACGACCAAAGGCGTGCCTGGTCGCGGACGCAGCCCGGCCGATGGAGGCGCCCCCATCAGAAACGAAAAACGGATCGCCTGCGCCCGGCAGGGGCGGGGCCTCGGAATTCCGCGCTCAGCTCGATGAACTGTCGCCGGGATTGCTCAGATCGCCCTTGTCGCGATAGCCCGAACCGCTTCCGGCCTTGCCGGCCTCCGGGGATGGCGGGGGAGATTCTTTGCTGTCGTCATAGTCGACAGGGGGGACGGGGTCGTCGGAAGCATCATCGATGTCCTCCTGGACATTCTTGATGCCCTTTTTGAATTCGACGATGGACTTGCCCATGCTGCGAGCGACCTTCGGAAGGCGCGACCCAAAAAGCAAGAGGGCTATAATCCCGATGATGATGATTTCAGATCCACCCGGTAGACCTAAAATAGCCAGGTATGTGTTCGTAAGCATAGGACCTCACATCCGAAGCGGGCAGCGCAGGCGGCGCCCTCGTCTTTCAGCCTCCATGAGCCGCTGAAAGCTCACTCGGCTTTACGATAATCCCCTGGGCTTTCGGCTTCAGACGCGAACAAGGTCTCCTTCTCTCGCGCCCATAGGCCAGAGGCTAACTAAGCAAAGCCATTCTAACTACTTCAATCGTAGTATCCATACAATTCCTCTGCGAGGCGCCTTGCCGTAAGAGCGAGGAGTCGCAGCTCGATCTCCTGGGGATTGTCGAACTCGAGGTCTACCTTGAATTGACCCTCATTGCCCCGCTCACGGCCAACCTGCCATCCCTTCCTCTGGTGAACGATGCGCCCCTTCTCGGTGTCAAGCACCCTGTAGCTGATAACCGCCCGGGCACTGAAAAAGCCTATCGAGCGGGGGTCCTTGAGCTGGAGCTTTTCGATCGAGCCCTCAACGAGGAAGCGAGCTCCGACATTTCGGCCGATACGGGCCCACTCGGCATCGCTCAGGCGCGGTTTTGCCCAATTTCGAATGGTCTTCTGTGCCTCCTCAACGCGCTCCCCGGTAACAAAGCGCGCATCGATATCCTGGCCGGCGGCCCACATCCGAATGCCCTTT
>DODI01000301.1:0-9015 GCA_003509045.1 Planctomycetota bacterium
GAGCAGGCGCGGCCACCTCGGGCTTTTCCTGGGGATCTTCCAGATCCTCAAGGTCCAGCTCGTCTTTTTCCTGGGGAGCGGCATTCTCGGAAGCGACCTCGGCAGGCTTCGCAGCCGCCTCGTCGATATCTTCGAGGGACTCGAGCTCACTGAGATCGAGCTCATCTTTTTCCTGTCCGCCCTCTTCGACGCCTCCTCCACTGACAGCAGCATCTGTCGAACCGGCAGCAGCCAGATCTCCATCCGTACCGTCAACGGAATCTTCTTCAGTTACATCCAGCCATGAGACTGTTCGGCGCCAACCCTCCTCAATTCCTCCGGTTCCCCCACAGGCCGGAAGCAGGAGGACGCCAAAGCAGGCCAAGGCGCTCAAGAGAGCTAACCGGCTCATTCGCTTTCGCATTAGATTCATTCTCCTTGTTTTCATTCCTCATTTACCTCGTTTAAAAGCCTGTTCCTGGACTTAATAGACCCGCCAGTTACAGGATGCAGTTCTACTCGATCGGGATCTCCTTAGCGGCGATCGTTACATTCGTAATTCCTATCCGTGTACAGATATCGACAATATTCGCAACCATCTGCATCGGAACATTGTCCGAAACGTTGATGGTTACCGGAATCGACTTGCCGCTACCCTTTGTTTCGTACATACCGTGGCGGAAGTTCAGATAATCCTCGATATTTATGAAATTCGGGATGTGATAACCGGGCATATCTATTCCCTCTCCATATTGTACGAGCCTGCGGTCCGGGCCATATTCAACCCGGCCGACCGTGGCGTCCTGAGACTCAAATTCATGGTCCTCGCCGCTGACTCCCGGCTTGGGCTTGTAATTAATCGTCTGGCAACGAACGCGCCCAGTCTTGTCATTGACTGGATCAGCAACCCATTCGAGGAAGAAGATGACCTCATCAGGCTCGATCTTAGAGAACGAGGCCTGGAGCCCCCTGTCCTTGGGAAGGTAGGAAGAGAGCTGCCCCTCGAGGGCGATAAACTTGGCCGAGAGGAGAAAAAAGATAAGCAGCTGGAACACGATGTCGATCATCGGCGTCATGTCCATATCGGCTTTTTCGATGACTCTCTTGTTCTGCTTAATGCGCATATTAGGTCTCTTTCAGCCGCCAGGCTGGGTTGTCGCCAACTTCAATTTGTAGACACCAGCCTTCTGGCACTGCTCGAAAATGGTTCGCAGATACTCCGATTTCACATGCTTGTCGTAACGAATCAGGATCTCCAATTGGGAGAGCTGCACATTGTTCGGACCGACCTCCTTGGCTCGGCCTCGACCGCGCGGCGGAGGAGCCGCGTCATAAGCGACCTCCTCATCGAGCATCGTCCTCAACGTTTTGGTGTTGAGAATTTTCCCCTGGTAGACAACCTCTCCCGCACGAGGCGCAGCATCATCCGCCTGGCTCTTCCTGACATTCATGATCAGCATCACAGCGTCGGTGTTCTCCCGTTTCTCGGGCTGACCCTCGAGAGCGAAAGGAAGCGTAACCTCCTCGATGTTCACCGTAATCTGAGTCGTCAGAATGAAGAACATGATGAGCAGGAAGACGCAGTCGATCATCGGCGTCAATTCCATCTTCGTTTCGAAATTATTGTCTGAGTTTTTTCTTTTTTTCATGGCCGACTTTCTCGGACAGTCCAAAACCTCTTAAAAATCTAAGCTAAACTCAACCAGGCTCACTCAGCCTTGAAACGACCCATGAGCTCTTCGGAAACTCCGCCGACTTCGGCAGAAACAGTGATGACCTTGTTACGGAAGTAGACGTAGACAGCGGTCATTGGAATCGCGACACAGAGCCCAAGGAAGGTCGTTCCGAGAGCGATGGAGATATCTCCACCGAGTTGCTTCGGACTCGGCTGAACCGGGGAGTTGGCAATCGTGTTGAACGCACCGATCATACCGAGAACCGTTCCAAGCAACCCCATCATCGGCGAGAGATTCGCTATGAGCGACAGGTAGCCAACCTTCTGGTGAAGCTTGGTGGATTCCATCTCGAGAACTTCGCTCATGGTGGATTCCATCTGGGGGTATCCATCGTCTATCTTCTCAAGGCCGGCGGCTACCACCGCGGAGAGAATGCTGGGACTCGCCTCACAGAGGTGATAGGCCTCCTCGAATTCTTCATCCTCGAACAGGGACTCGACGTGCCCGAGTACCTCCGGAGGAACCAGGACGTCGCGACGCAGCTGGAAAGCGAAGGTGATGGCGAGAGCGCCTCCGACGATCGACATCAGAATGATCAAGAGACCGACGAAACCGGCTTCCATCAGCGCATCGAGAACAGTTTTCTCCGACACCGAGTCTCCCTGGGCAAAAGCCAGGTTGCCTGTCAGTACGAAGGCGCTAAAGGCCAACAGTACAAATGCTCCGAAAAGCATCATCGCGCTGGTCCAGATGTTCTTGTTTGAGTGGGAATTGAAAATCCCCGGAAGACGAATAGAGCCCTTAAGGGCTGATTTACTAACCATGGCGGTCTCTGCTCCTATTGCCATTCACGTTTATTGACTTTAGTTATGAGGTTTCCCTCGTTTCATTAGCGATTATTTGCCCTGCGGTGACCCACCGGGCGCTTAACTTTTTCCTCCCGCACGCCGTCCCCACTCAGTTGCCCTCTCAGTTCGACCAAGTTGCTTGTAAACATCGACGAGTTCATTACAGGAATCCACATAGATGTCCTTATGATGGCGGTAAAGGACGGCTGCCTTGAGAAGCCAGATCTCTGCCTTCTCAAGATTACCCTTACCAGTAAGTCCCTTGTAACAAACGCCCATCAGGTAGGTCGCCCTGGCCCTCGATTTTCCGTAATCGAGCCCCTGGGTCGTCGCGCCCGTGAAGAAGGTCTTCTCAAGATCACTGATGGCCTTGTCATACTGTTTCTGGGAGACGATAACGTCGATTCTTCCGACCACGGCAGCCACCTTCAAAGAATTTGGCGCCTTGCGATGATTCGCTACCTCGTTGAACTTGGCCCTCGACTCAACATACTTCTTAGCAAGGAAGAGCCCCTGGGCTTCTCCAAGCTTGGCTCTCAAAACCCACGTCGGACCATAAGGAGCAAGCCCCTGGAAGTGTGTTTGGGCGGAATTGCCCCGCCCAAGATCGAGCATGGCCTGGCCGCGGCCGTAGATAGCATGCGGAAGCCAGTAGTCCTTGGTCTCCTTGTTGGCAGCGACAAATTCTTTGAAAACTCCATCGGCCTTGCCCGCCTCGCCCGCGGCGAGCTGGGCCTTGCCCTTGAGATACTGAAGTTCCGCAGCCTGCCAGCCCTTCAGCCCCCTGCCGTCGAGTTTGGAAATACTCGAAAGAGCCTTGGCATAATTGCCGCCCGAGATGGCACTGCGTACCGGCTGTAGATAGGCCGATTCACGCTGAATGCTGGCAACCGTGTCGCCTTCCAGCTTGACCGTATTACCGCCCTGCTTGAAGAGCACCTGGTCCCACTTGGCTGAAAGAACGGTAACTCCGTCAATCCGCTTACCGTTGGACCGAACAACCACATCCGCCTTCAAGGAGGACAGGAAGAAGCAGCTCACAACCACCACCAGAGACGCTACCAACGCCCTGGAACCCGAATTCTGTGTCTTGCTGTAGGAATAACTCATTAGTGCTCTTGTCCTTGACTCACGCATCAGCCAGCCTTAATAAATTCCTGGGGATCCTTCCCCATTTGCTTAAGGGCATACTTCCAGTACGTCAGGAATTTCGACCAGAGATCACTCTGCGTCCTGATCCGTTCCTGGTACTCGTTCACAAACTTGTGAATATCGTTATAGGCTTCCTTATTGCCCGCGCGGCCGGCACTGACTCGCACCTGCTGCAGGCGCAAGGCGATCGCCCAGTAATCCTTGACCAGGTCGGCATCAGGCTTCTTGCCCGGAGCCTGGGTATTGGCAAGGAAGTTGTTCAGCAGGTAGAAAGAATGCCCGTAGTATTTTTCTGCCTCCAGCAGCATATCCAGGGGAAGCGCGGCCGGCTTCGGATGGGCCTGCCGGGCAAGCTTGATCGTCGCCCAGCCGAGATCCCTGCAGACAAACGGGTCCTCGTAATTGGCTCCCTTGACCTCATATTCCTTCACGTAGCGAGTGAAGATTTCATAGGCACCCTTCCAGTCTTCTCCACTCATGGCGATCTGCCCTTCCATCAGCAGAAGCTCACGACCGAGCTTGTTGGCCCCACCACCGATCTTCTTGGCCTTTTCAACGAAGCGCTTGGCATCGGAAACAAGCCCTCCATCGCTCAGCACCTTGACGACCTTCATCACCATATTGAGATCACTCATCTCGGAACTGGCGCTGGAATGTTCAGCATACTGAAGCAGGTAAAGAGCGGCCGTTCGATTTTCTCCAGCCGCATCGGCGGCGTCAGAGAGGACATACGCGGCCGTGGCGACAGACGGCTCCTTGGAGCAATCTGTGCTCAGAATCCTGTAATAAGTCCCAGCCTCTTCCCACTGCTCAATACGAACCATGGAAAGCACCAGGTAGCCAAGCCCGGAGCAGCGATAGTACTTGTCTTCGGCTAGGTCGGTAGAAAAGAGCTTGAGGGTCTTCACCGCCTCGGCGTAGTTTTCAAGATGGTGATACATCTGACCCAGACCGAGCGCGGCGACTCCGCCAGCCCGGAGGTCCTTCTTCTCGAGAGCCTCATCGAGAACACCCTGGAGCTTCGCGGCATTCTCCTGGAAAGCCTTCAGAATCGCCGTTCTCTTGGCCTCATCATTTCCGGCTATTTCGTATTCTCTTACATAGGTGGAGAGCCCCCTGGCTTGCGCTCGCAGATAATACGAAACAGGCACTCCCTGGTCGTCCTTGGGAATGGCAAGGAACGACTCACGAGCCTTGGCAAAATTGCCCTGCTCCTCGAATTGTCCCGCTTCGGACATCTTCACCTGAAACTTGGTATCACCGCGGCTGAACTGGTCAGCCTTCGCGGTCAACTCCGCATAGCCGGCATGAGCCGAACCGGACTCTCCCAGGACCCGCTTGGCCTTATCGACCGAGGCCGCAAAGCTCGTTGCCGCCTTGGAACGGAAGATCTTGCTGGCAGCATGATGCTCGGCAAGTTCGGAGAAGGCGACCGCCGCTTCATCGAATCGATTCAAGATAAAGCTCAACTCGCCGATCTCGTTGAGACAAAGCGGGGCGTATTCCTCAACCTCGGAGCTGGCAAGCTTGGCCAACGCGGTCTGGAAAGCCTTCAGGGCTTCTTTAAGCTTGAGCTCACTCTTCAGGCCGATCGCAGCCTGGTAGTGGTCACGTCCGGAGAGCGCAGCGCTGCCGGATGAAGAAACCCTTCCGAGAGCCTTTCGCGCATCGATCACAAACGCACGGTACTTATCTACCTTGGACTCTTTGAAGAGCTTGTCATATTTCGAAATAACCGCGTGAATAACGGCCATCCCCTTGGGCGCCTCCCCTGCGTCAGCAAGCGCGATTCCGTATTCAAGGCGCGCGAGAACTGCAAACTGCTGCAGGTCAGCATCGTTTTCAACAACCCCTATAGCCGGAGCGAACGGATCACCCGGAACGGGAGTAGATCGCATGATCGTCTTGAGAATATTCACCGCGATCTCGGGCTTCTTGGCGCCATTGTAGGCCTTCGCTGAAAAGAGGTAGGCCTTGAGACGAATCGTATGGAAAGCCTTGAGAAGCTGAGGCGGATAAGGAGGACGGGCAAATGGCTCGATATCGAAGATCAACTCAAGCTCTTCTGCTGAGTCCAGGAAGCGTTCCATTTCGAGCAGGTAGAGTCCCTTCTGGATCTGGGCCTCGTAACGCATGATGTAGAAATCGGCTCTCTCGTTGACGAAGAAATCAGCGAGCTTCAGACCCTTTTCGAGATAGCTGTTGCGGACATCTCCGGCTTCAAGACTCCTGGCATAGACGAGGAGGATATTAATCCTCGCCAGCTCGGCCTGGTAGGAGAGCCTTTTCTTGGTCACTCTTTCGTTACCCTTGGCCGCCTTGGCCTGCTTGAGCAGGTCGGCAATCAGACCATTGAGAGGCTTCTCAACCTTGGCCCGGAAGTCAGCCACGGCCTTTGATTTCAGCGCGGCTGATTTGGCCTTGTCAGACTCGGTGCCGGCTTTTTCAAAACCAGAGAGGACTGCTGCGAAATCAGAACCAATCGTCTCAAGGGAGCCAAGCGCAGCCCGCGGATGGGAAGGCCAGCTCTTCTTGAACTCAGCCAGCGCCTTCAGCGCGTCCTCTCCCTTACCCTCGGCCTGGAGGATATCAATCAACCGGGAATCGATATCGGCCATCATCTCGGGCTTCGCGCCGCGTGATTGGCGTTTCTCTGAAAGCCATCTGCGAGCGGTATCGAAATACCTAAGCTCCCGGACCAGCGCATCGGCAAACACGCCATCCTCAGCACCAAGGCCCTGTGCCCGCAGATCAGGATTTGAAAGAACCGATAACATCATGGGTATAACGACTATGAACCAGGCCCGGCCGATGCCGGATGTAGACACTGTCGACGATAGACGCCGGCAGCCTGGAGGTCCTTGCTTCTCTCTTAGTGAATAATCAGACGCTGAACTCGCAGTCATTCCTTACAGCCACCTTTCCACCAACTTTCCGATTCAGTTACTCCAGATTTCCCAGGTCCCCTTGACCTGTCATCAGAAAAACCCGGCTTTTCAGATTCCTGTTCCGAACAGCCTGGCTTCCTCTTCATGAACGACGGTAATGTGGACATTAATCAATACAAACAGGTTCGAGCGCAGGGCGGCATTCGCATTGCGACCGAAGAAGAGGTTAGCCAGGGGGATCCTGCGCAACGCGGGCAACCCAATGGAAGCCTTCTGCTTGACCTCACGCTTCAAGCCACCAAGAAGAACGGTTCCTCCGTCAGGCACGTTCACTGTCGTCTTGATCTTGGTTACAGAAACGATCGGCAACTGCACGGGAACCGTGGTAAATCCTCCGGAGAGGTTCAACAGGGCCTGCGACTCGCCGATCTGTTCGGCCAACGTCGGCTGGATCTCCAGGACGACGTATTTCCGGTCAAAGCTGATCGTCGGCCTGACCTCCAGGATGGAGCCGGTGTTGAGCACACCAATCACGGGATTGATAACGGGAATGACACCCGTCTGGTTCACCTCGAGGTCCTGGATATACGCCGCCTGGTTAACAACCAGCGTATGAGCCGTCTGGGTGTTGAAGGCGGTTACCCTGGGAGAATTCAACCTGCGAATCTCCTGGTCCTTGGCAACACCGGTCAGCAGGGCCTCGAGGACAAAGCGATCAGGATTGATCGCATTCACCTGGTAGGAGCCGCCACCGGTACCGGAAAGGTTAAACGGGTTGACCTGGGAGCCCAGCGGATTGCTGAGAGCGCCAATGCTGGCCACGCGGAGATTCATTTCTCCCCCGGCATCCGTAAACTCGTAGCCGGGATTCAGAGCCGTACCATTGCCATCAATATCGGGGATCGTATTGGGCAGGAAGTTGGCCTGGGGGTTTCCAATATTGATTCCAATAGACTCGAGAAAGTTGTCCTGGATATCGAGGAACCGGGATTCAACCGTCACCATCATGCCGGTAGCCTTGCGGAACCGTTCCAGAATTTTGGCGAGCTTGATATGGTTCTGAAGCGTAGTGAGAGCCATGAGCTTGCCGCCGGGGTGGATTCGAATTCCTTCGACCTCTTCCTCCCCCTCGGCGTCTCCTCCCGCATTGAGCTCGCGGGCGATGAGACTCAGGAGCTCATCCTTCTCATAGACGTCTCCAGCCGCCTCCTCTTCATCATCACCAAAGGCGATGTCGGCGGCCGCGTCGACATCACTCTGCCCGGCCATTTCCTCGAGAGCGAGGTCATCCGCGGGGAAGTCGGGACGCTTGTCCACAAGATCACTGATCTCGTAAAAGCGCAGGTACTTGGGCTCCTGAAGCTGCTCTTCATCTTCGGCGATCACGACAGCGCCTTCCTTGATGACATAGCCGACTCCGTCACCGGCACTCTTCAGCAAAAAGGCCAGGACATTGCTCAAGGGCAGGTTGTTCAGGGTCTCCAGTTGGACCTCGGCATCACCGATATCCGATGACTGGATAAAGAAGTTGACCCCCGTGAGTCCCTGCAGGTCGTTGAGAGCTTCACGAAGCGGCACGGGTTCTTCCAGTCCGTAGGTGATCGACTGGGCGAGCTTCCTGCGGATCTCCTTCTCAAGGGGCGATTCAAACTTGGCGATCTGTTCCTCGATGGTCACCACCTTGGGAGACAGGCGAATCCACTCGTCCTTGTCAGGATAGCGGAAGATGTCCTGGTAGATCACAGAGGACTCCAGCACGCCGATCACCGCCTTGCGATAGTTGTCGATATTCGCGCGCAGGAGCTTGTCAAGCTGCTGGATGTGATGGTGTTCCCGCGAGAGTCGGTGATGATTCTGAGCATCTTCATCGTGGGGATTCAGGGAGAGGATCTTTTCATAGAGCTCTCCGGCCTTGTCATAATTATGGTTTTCCCTGGCAGCGGTCGCACGCCGGCGGAGAGCCCGAATATGGTTCTCGATAAAATCGAGAGACTGGGCTTCCTGCTCACGCTTGCTCTGCTGAATCATGCGCAGGAGGGCCTGCTGATCCTCGAAGTCTTTGCGCTTCTTCTCGGATTCGCTCTTGGCGAGTCCCTGCTTGGCACGCGCGAGATAGGCATCGATACCGAGGTCAAAGGGAGCATGGTTGATCCCATCAATCGCCCGGTTGTAGCTATCGATAGCCTTGTCGTATTCGCTATTCTCGGAAAACTGCATGGCACGATTGAGGTGACGCTCGATCTCATAGCGAAGCATCTGTCTCTGGACTGTGAGCTGCTCACGAATATCCTTGGCGACCACGGGCACCTCACCCCTGCGGTCTCCGCGAAGCATGCGAACCTCATCGAGGAGCTGCTGGGCGGGCTCGTTGGAGGGCCAGAGATTCAGAGCCTGCTGAAGCTTCAGCTCGGCCTCGAACAATTCGCCGAGGGTTCGGTGCTTGCGGGCTTCGCCGACCAGGGAGGTTGAGGC
>DODI01000301.1:9407-18375 GCA_003509045.1 Planctomycetota bacterium
CGGGCTCGGACTCCTGTGCCAGGAGCCCTGAACAGGCGACCAGCAGTACGGTAAACGCAGCCCGCGCTAGAGCGCCAGACCGGCGATAGGATCTCTCCCGTAAACCTTCCATTTCAATACCTCGCTCATTTCCATGCTGGCTCTCACGACATCCCCTGAGACTTTCAGGAGCGAATGTTGACATTAGTGATCGTTCAAGCCGATTCATGCTTTTCCTCGTTATTAACTTAATTAACCCGCAGACACCCCGTCTGCAAAGCCGGGCAGTTCAAACCCAAATAAACTAAGATTTTTTGAATCCTTAACTCTAACTCCCTCCGGTCTGAATAAAGACCCGACCGGAAAAAATCAGGCAAGGAATGCCACCGGCAGAACGGCACATCGAGGTAGGTTCCAATCCTGCACCTGCTTAAAGTCTCCAAAGCGAAAAACACCTGGAAACAAGCCCGTCCAAACTACCGAGTTCTCAAAAGCCACCCCGAGAAACACGGTTCTTGTGAAGGGCCTACCGTAGCAGGTTCAAGCGGGCCGCCCGGGAAGAGCCCGAACGACAAGCTCGATGATCAGCCTGCGGCATCTAAAAATCCAGTTAAAATCTAAAAATGAGACTGTGAACAACTTCTTCACAATCTTTCGTTTATAACTTCTCCATTAATCGGGCGAATCCCTGTTATTTCTGTAGCTCTCAATTGGACAGGGAAAGATTTATTCGAATTTCGTACGTTTCCTCCCACTCGGCCCCTTCTTGGGAGTCTCGCTCGCGGGCTTGCCCTTAGAGCCAGAAGTCTTTTTATTTTCAGAACTTGCGGTCTTAGCCACAGGTTTTTTTACCGCTGGCTTTTTGGAAGACCTGGCCGGAGCGCCCTTTTTCGGCTCTTCCGTTTCCTCAGGCTTATCGGGCACTTCAAAAGCCGCCTCAACCGTATCCCAGGACTCGATTGAAGGCAGGGCCTTGCTCTCTTTCTTGAAAACAAGCCGCTTACCGGTGAGATGATCATCAATCGTCACACCGTGGTATTTGCTGTCCTTCTCGGGAACGATCCTTCGAATTCCAAAACGCGGCTTGCCCTTGTGGGCTTCGCCAAAGGTGTCTCCCTTGCCCCAGGCTTCCTCCGGCGTGCGACTCTTCATGGTCACCTTGGCGCCCTTGGCATAATCCCAGTAATTGATCTGCCCAAGCAACTTCGGCTCAATCTGCTCATCTACATAGCGACTGACCTTGAGCGCCAGGTCCATCGGAACGGCAAATTCTGTCGCCAGCTCATTTGAGCTTCTGCTCGCGGCCGTAGCCGCGAGAATCGGCGCTGGAAGACCTTCCTGAACCTGCCCGGGAACCGCCAGCGTGCTGAAACGATAGCTGTAGACCTTTCCCGGCTGGATATCAGCGTCTTCATAAACGAAGTCACTGACCTCCTCGAAGCCTTCAATAGCTTTGAATTCTTCTTCTCCAGCTTTGCGCTCGAGAATGATCTTCTCAATCTCGACATGCTGGTTCCTGGAAGAGAGCTTCCCGGTTACGCGCAGGGAAGAGCTCTTCGTCGCCCCATCACGAATGAGCTCAATGGAAACCACTCCGCCGGGCTCATGGACTGCTACCGAGGCAGGAACATCATTCCACAACCTCAGCAAGGCGGGCTTGTTCTCAGTAACCCAGGAGGCCTTATCTACACTGCTGTTAACCGCCCACATGGCGCGCAATTCGCTCGACCACTGCGGGGTCTCCTCAATGAGCGTATTGTCCGCGTCATCAACCTTCAGTTTCAACTTCTTCAGCTGCTTCTTCACCGAATCCTCAGTCTTAGAAGCAGTGCTGCTGACAAGGGTGGGAATCGCGAGTAGAACCAGGCTGAGAATGCCGGCGACCACGTATGAAATTACATCGAGTTTTTGTTTCAGTTGTGAATTATCTGACATGACTACCCATCTTTGTTCTCAATATTCTCGGAATCGTCCTCGCTTCGCTCGACACCCTTCCAATTGAGGGCGACCAACTCCAGGCGAACCTTCACCAGCGGCTCCTGGGCAGCAGGTTCTCCAGCTTTCTCGGCCGCATCTGCGAGGGCGCGAGACTGGAAGGTCTGCTGACGAATGTATTTCGAAAAGTCTTTCACGGAATCCTCGATCTTCCCGAATTCAACGCTCTTGGGCTCGAGAAAGGGCACACGGGAATTCTTGTACAAAACCGCAAGAAGCTCTTTGAGCTTGCTGTACTCCATATGAATGAGAACACTGGCTCCGACCTTGTCGTAGCTGGCCTTGCTCTTGGGTGTATCGACCACCGCCTTCTTGCTTCCCCTGCGCGAGGTCCGCTCCTTTTCGACCGGGAACTCGATCGACTGCAGGCCACCAATCCCCAGCTGGTGACAGGCCGCAAAAACCGCCTCGGAGATCCAGTATTGCTTCATGGCCTGGATCATCTTCGCCTGGCCTTCAGGTCCTGAGATCTCGGTATCCTTCACCATCTCGACGGTGGGAGTCTTTTTCTCAAGATCTTCTTCCTCTCCCTCTACGGCCGGGCTGGGAAATTTTTCCCAGTATTTGGCCCTCAGCCCCGTGGTGGTATTCTCGATAGCCGTCTCGTACTGGGCATAGAACACGGACACCGCGGGCACCTGCGCTTCATCAGCAAAGAAGAGCTGAAAAGCATCACACCTGCGGGAAAATACAGAGACAGCATCTTCAAAGGTCTCCTCCATCTCTGCCTGGGCAGTGGTGATCCTTTTGACATACTCCGTGGTAGGAAGAACCTTGCTCTTGAGCAGCTTGCTCAGCTTTCCTTCGGCCCTGCCCAGCTTCTTGGAATTGGCATCGAGTTCGCCCTTGGGCACAAAGATCAGAAGGTAACCCCCGCCAAGCAGCAGCAACGCCACCAGGGCAACTCCCGGGACGAATAGATTGTTTTTTAGTTTATCCATGATTTTATTTTCCTGATTACTCCAACCCTACCCCTCTTCAGGGTTCTCCTCGTCTTCCTCATCTCCCTCGCCGGGAGTCTCCTCGATTCCCAGAGGCCTGGTCACGAGAACCCAGGAGACCTCGACACTGTCGAAGGGCCTTCCATCCTGGCCTCCATCCGTACCGGCGTCACGGCCGGAAGGAGAAAAGTAGATCTCAGTGAGGTTAGGCTGAATCGTTCCGATCTGTACCAGGGGACCACCCTCCTTAGCCGGCTTGATATCAAGCCCCTGGGTCTTCAAAGCCGCCTCAAGAGGCGTCTGGAATTTTTCTTTGATAAAGGCGACCGACTGCTCGGAGCTGTCTTTGCTCTTGACCATCACCCTGACCTTGAATTCATAGGTCGGCTCAGTCGGCGCAGCGCTGCCCTTCTTGGAATCCTTGGCAGAAGGATCGTCCAGGCGGCTGAAACGGGCCCAGGGAACCCAGAGCCTGTTGGAAAGAATCTCGTCCATCTGCTCACCAAGGGCGGGAGCCCCATCCTTGACAGCGACGGTAAGCGACGGACTCTTGGAGTTAGGGAAAGTCACCAGGACGGAATCGAGAGCCTGCAACGCGGAAAGCACCCGGCCTCGCAGTTCGACAGATTCCTTCATCTGCTTAAACAGCATGTCAAATTCAGCTCGTGACTCTCCGTAGGTCGTCGTGGCGGCGGTGCCTTTTTGCAGAGGTTCCATCTTGGTCTCGGCCTCCTGCGTCGTTTCCAAGAAATACTGCGCCGTACTGGTCAGGAGGTACCTGCTGACCAACATAGAAAGCAGGATGATCCCAGCGGCGATAAAGACATGCTTCTGCTTGCGCCTGACCACCTTGGCGATCTTGTCTTCAGCCGGCACGAGGTCGACGCCGCAGGCGGCATTGCCGAGAATATGCATCGCCGAGCCAAGGGCGGTGGCGAACGCGGGAAGGTTCGCCTGCAGCAGCTTGAGGTTAGCCTCCCGACTCACCCGGTAGTGGCTGATGCCCTGGACCTTCTCAACCGGCATGTTGAGGCTCTCCCGGAGAAAGCGGGGCGCTCCGATGATCTTGGAGCCATTGCCAAGAAGATAGAGCTTGGAGAAGGTGCCCTCACCGTACTGGCTCCTGTAGGCGCCTATCGAACGCTGGACCTCAGCGACGAGCTCTTTCAGCTTCGGCTGAATGATGCTCTGGTAGATCTTGACCGCCTTATCGGGCTCCCGGGCAAGAGCCAGCTTCAGCTTCTCGGCCTCTGCGAACCCAAGGTTGAAGCGCTCCTGGATCGTCCGGGTGATCTCGTTACCCGAATGTGGAACAGCCCGGATCCAGAACCGGTCTCCGTCCATGAGAAGGAGGTCAGTGTGAGATGCCCCGATATCGAGAATGATCGAAGGCTCATCCAGCGCCAGATCGTGAACAGCGTAGTTCAAGACTCCAATGTAACCGATGGAGACGGACTCAACAGCGAGCTCGTTGTTGGTGAACTCGAGGAGGAAATCCTCGACATCATTCCTGCGGATCGCGAAGAGGGCTACCTCTCTCTCCTCGCCGGGAAGGTACTCCCGGTCAACGACATGGTAATCCCAGATCACCTCGTCGAGAGGAAACGGAATCTGCTGGGAAGCTTCGTAGCCGACCATCTCTTCGACCTTCTTCTGATCGAAGGCAGGCATCTTGATAAACCGGGAAAAAGTCCCCTGCCCGGGGTGCGCTACAACGACAGGATCCTTCACGCTGTTGCGGGCAAGAAAAATTCCAAGAGCTTCGCGCGCCAGGGCGGCCGTGTCCCCTCCCCCGTCACCCAGCGGATAATCCACTTTGTCGACAGCTACTATCTCAACATTGCCTTGGGAGCGTCTGAGCCTGACCGCCTTCAACGAAGACTTGCCGAGATCAATGCTCCAAACTGTATTGATTGCCATTCCTTGATTCCCTGAATGAGAAACCCATCTCCGGATCATCATCCCGAAGATTAAATCTGACTCCTGCAGGCAAAGACTTCTCGTCAAGCGATTCGCTTGAAAACTCACAGAAGTCATCACGAACAGGCTAAAATTTTGATGTGTTCAGTTCGTAAGAAATCGAGACTACGAAAACCGTTCGGGCAACACCCGAGAGACATGCTCGGTAAATATTCAAACCTGAAGGGGCGAAGCCGCTCCCCCTCTACTAAGTCTAATCAAGAGACCTCAAACGGTCCAAAATTCACCTAACACTTTGTTACCATTGTATTTCGCAAGTCTTTAGATCGTATCACAAGCTCCGATAACAAGTCAATCGCAGTGAAAGTTTCCGTTTATAAATCCTGAATTCAGCCTGATCGCCGTTCAATTCAGCTACTGAAACCAGCCATCCAACAAACAGAACCAAGGCGACTCCGAGCTGGATTCAAAACCAGTAGCCGCCAGGCTACTCGCCCATCCAGACCTCGGCCGCCACTCGGCTCGATGTCGTTCCTCCAGCCGCGGCCATCATGCCCGCGCCGGCACATCACTAAAGACAGACCCCGAGACCAGAGAGAAACACGGCCTCAAAAAGCTGAGCCATCTCTCCTGACACACACGACCAGGAGCGCCTGGAAACCAGGCAACCGCTCCCTGCTGGATGCGCTCTCAACGTCTCTGAAAGTTACTTGCTTAACACTCTTACGGACTTGCCCCGAAGGGGCAAAAGGCGAGTCTACAATTTGATGAAACCGTAAGTCAAGGGGCTATACCTGCCTTGCGCGATGGCTGGAGAGATTCCGGATCAATGCCTGAATCCACCCGCATTCTAAGGCCGGTGTATTCCTATGCCGGCAGTTGGAGTCCGATGTGAGCCATCAAAGCCTTGATGTCTTCCCAGGCTTTTTTCTTTTCACCCGGACTTCGCAACAGGTACGCCGGATGGTAGGTAACCCGGACGGGAATCCCGGCGTATTCATGAAATTCACCCCGGAGACGACCGACGCTCAAATCAGTGGAAAGCAGCGCCTTGGCCGCCACACCACCGAGGGCACAAATCACCTCCGGCTGGATAACCTTTACCTGGCGCTCCAGGTAGGGAAAACAGGCCGCCATTTCCTCTGTTGCCGGATTGCGGTTCTCCGGAGGTCTGCATTTGACGATGTTCGCTATGTAGACATCTTCCCGCTCGAGTCCCATAGCCCGCTGAATGATCTTGTCGAGCAGCTTCCCGGCTCGGCCGACAAAGGGTTCACCGGCGAGGTCTTCATCCCGGCCGGGACCTTCCCCAACAAAAAGAATCCTGGCAGATTCGTTTCCAACTCCGAAAACGGTCTGGGTTCGGCCCTCGCACAGACCGCAGAGAGTGCAGTCGGCCACCTCAGTCCGGATGGACTCAAGAGCCGCCTCGCGATCCTCTACCTCCCCGCTCACAGTCGACTGGGTTGGCACAGGCGCCCGTGGAGCGGACCCAACCGGCACATCCCAGCCGAAGCCGCGATTAATCTCCAGCCGTTGTCTGAGGAGCCGGGCCGCATCGAGCGCGGGGTTCCCTGAGCCCTCGAGGAAATCTTCAGGTATACCAACCATCTCTCACCACCTCACCCATCTCACCTAAAGCGCGACACCCGAAGCATCGACAGGAACCTCGTCCCAGTGACCATCGAGACCACCCTCACTGATCTTATCAATTTTTACCCTCTGAAGCGTACCCTGGAAACGCCTGGCAGCTCCAGGCGAAGGCGCGGGGAAGGCGACCTTCAGGTAGCGACCAGCCAGCCCCTCGAGCCAGTCATCTCGGCCGCGCGAGGCTCCCTCTACGAGCACATCGAGCTCACGACCAATGAAACGCTCCCTGTACTCGCAATTGAGCTCCCTGTCCACGGCACCAAGCTCACCGGCTCGGCGACGAACCTCGGCAGGATCGACCACTTCTCGCTTCAGAGTCGCCGCCAGGGTGCCTTCCCTCATGCTGAAGGGGAAGACGTGAATCTTGGAAAAACCGAACTCACGACATCTCTCGATCGTCTCGCTGAAATCATCTTCGGTCTCGCCCGGATGCCCCACGATCACGTCGGAGGTGATGGACGGATCGTCAAAGCGCTCCGTGAGCTCTTCAACTGCAAGCCTGAAATCGCGGATCGTATAGCCTCGCCGCATGACCTCGAGCACTTTGTCGGAGCCGGCCTGCAGAGGAATGTGCCAATGCCTGCAGAAGACAGGATCCTCCAACAGGTCGATCAATTGCGGAGTGAAGGCTCTCGCTCCCAGCGAGCTCAATCGAACTCGTCGCAGGCCTTCAACCGCCCCGATCCGTCGGAGCAGGTCAACCAGGTCCAGCGATGGATCGAGCTCCAGCCCATAGTCCTGCAGATGAACACCGGAAACCACCACCTCGATATAGCCGTTGTCCACCAGTCTCCGAATCTCGTCGATGACGGCATCTGGATCACGGCTCTTCGAGAGGCCACGCAGAAAAGGAATGATGCAGAAGCTGCAATAGTTGTTGCAGCCATCCTGGACCTTGACCGTCGCCCGGGTACGATCTCCAAAACCTGATATGTTCAGCTCGAAGATGTCGCGCATCTCGGCGGGGATCTCCTCGCCGGGATTCCAGCAACCATCGAGGAAGCTCGCCACCATCGGCTTCTCTTCGTTTCCCCCCAGGAGGGCCACCTGGGGAATCTTACTGAAGGACTCTTTCTCCTGGTCGCTGGAACAGCCCACCACCACGATCCGGGCCTCCGGATTGGTACGCGCCGCGCGCTGGATATACTTACGGCTCTTGGCTCCGCTTTGCGCAGTAACCGAGCAGGTGTTCACGACATATACATCCGCCGGGGTCGATGCCCTGACCTCCTCATAGCCAAGCTCGAGCACTTCACGGCGAATCGCCTCGGTCTCGTACTGGTTGATCTTGCAACCAAGCGTAATAAAAGCGGCGGTTTTGGATTCCATAGCCGGTAGATGGTCTCCGACGGGCTATCCCAGTCAAGCGCTTTCTAAGACGGAAAAAACCCTGATAACATCAGGAGGAGAACTTGCCCCGCAACGCAGCTTCCACCCCGGGCGTTACAAAGGCTTCCAGCCGCCCTCCACCCGCGGCGATTTCCCGGACGAGGCTGGATGAAATGAACGATGTTTCCGCGCCAGCCGGTAGAAAAACCGTCTCGATCTCATCATCTCCACAGCGACGGTTCGAATGTGCCATGGGCAGTTCGTACGCCGCGTCGGCGGCTGAGCGCAGGCCGCGCACGATCCATTCCGCCTCGACCTCGACGGCAAGCCGGGCGGTCAGTCCCTCGAAAGAGCTGAACCGGAGAACGCCGGCGCCGGTGAGCCCGGCGGTCTCAGACCGAAGGAGCTCAATCCTCTCCTCGGGGGTGAAGAGGGACTTCTTCTCCGGATTGGACAAAACCGCGATGTGAAGCGTACCAAAGAGTCCCCGGGCTCTCTCGATAACATCGAGATGTCCACGCGTCACCGGGTCGAAACTCCCGGGGTAGATCGCTTTTGATTTTTCCGTCATTTGATTCTCTACCATCTCGACCAGGAACGAGGGCCGCCTCCGGCGAAGCCGATCGGGCGGAAGTTAACCGAAAAAGTCTGGTTGTCATCTTCACCCGCATCGAAGGAATACTCAAAGAACAAAGCGTATCGATGAAAAACACGGCCGATGGTCAGGCTGAACTCAGAATCTTTTTCACTCTGGATATTCCGCGCCCAGTAGAGCTGCGCCCGCCACTTCTCATGCGGATAGAACGACAGCAGGCCATAGACGAAGTTGCTGTCCGGGGCCGCATCCAGGGAGTCGGCGCTCACGTCCCCCAGCGTCGCCGAGAACAGGCCGGGAATGACCTCGGCCCTGACTGAATTGTCCATACGCTCATCGCTGAATCCATCGTTCGGATCCAGGGCTATCCAGGAGCGGAAAGAGAGCGAGTCACTCGCGCGCAGGGTGTGATCAAGGACGAGCAACGAGAGGTCATCTCCCTCGTTGTCCCTCTCTGCATCCGGATAGAAGACCAGGCTGACCTCGCTATCGAGAAGATGATGCCTCTGGAACGAAGACGGCTTGAGAGCTGTGTTGCGCCTGCCCAGCAGGGGACGCT
>DODI01000347.1:0-960 GCA_003509045.1 Planctomycetota bacterium
GCCCTTCAAGTACGGCCCGCGCGCAGTCGACATCCGCTGGTCAACCTACTACCGCTCTGATATTCCCAGGAACCATCTTCTCCACCCGACCTACTGCGTGGTGCAGGTGAACAACGTCTTCAATAATCCCCAGGACCTCCGGGATACCCGCTGGGTGGCCTATCCAAGGCCACAGGCCATCTTCCAGTATTACGACGGGCGCACGGGCAAGCTGCGTTACGCCGAGTCGATCCTGGCAAAATAGAGAGACCCTTCACCCGCTCAGCCGCGCGCGCGAAGCCACCGCAGGAAGAGCTCGTGCTGGGCCTGCTGAAAACGGCCGATATCGTCCGGAGAGTGGAATTCGAGTCCTTCCGAAACGCCGCCGGCGTCCCAGGTCTTCCTCGCCCTCTCGATACACTCGCTCACCGCCTGCGGGTCGAGCTCCCGATCGCGCCGTGCCGCGTAGACCAGGCAGGGCCGCGGGGCGACGAGAGAGAGAACATCATGATAGTCAAAAGGAACCTTCTCCTCTGAGCCATCGAAGAGGCCAAGCCGGGGCGCCAGGGCGTGCCATTTCCAGAGACGCCTCAGCCCCCCGGTCGCGGCCGAGGTGTCCGAACGCATCGGTGTAAAACCGCCGAAGGAGGCGACCCCGGCAAGCCTCTCATCCAGGGCGGCAGCGTAGAGCCCCACCAGCCCGCCGACACTGAAGCCCAGCACGTAGACCTTGTCGGCAGCCACCTTCGGCAGGGCTCCCTGCGCGGCGCCCTTGCCGTCGATGAGAAAATCCGCAGCCGCGCTCACATCCGCCACCATTCGTCCCAGCCTCGACCAGAGCGGCGCCTGGCTGTAAAAATCACGCCCCTCCAGCAGGCGAAGCCCGAAACCGCATTGGTCGTAAGCCAGCACGACGCAGCCGGCCGCGGCGAGACGATGGTAGACGGTGGTTCCCTCCACCCCGTAACCCTCGTTGTAGCC
>DODI01000347.1:1265-3847 GCA_003509045.1 Planctomycetota bacterium
CACGCCGTAACCCTCGTTGTAGCCGCTGTGATAAGAATAGGGGTGGAGCCAGATGACCGCGGGGGCAGGCTTGTCGTTCTTCGTCTTGAAATACAGGTTCCCCCGCACCCCGGCGCCGAAGCGAACCGGCGTTCGCGAGGTGCCCCCGGCCCGCCAGCGGTCGTGCGTCATCATCTCCGACTCCTCCCGGGTGATGAAATCTCGGCGCTCCTGCCCCGCGAGCCTGGCCGGCTGCTCCCCGAGCAGCCAGCGAATCCTCGCGCGCCGGTCGGCGTCATTGACCGCCTCGGCCGGCGCGAACCGCCTCCGCAGCTCCTCCCCGTCCGCGCCTCTCTTCCAGGCCTCCCAGTCAAAATAATGAATCAGCTCCTCGGGGAAGTCTTCCTGCTTCGCGGCGCCGCGGCCAAAGCTGAGATCGAACCATTCCATGTTCCGTCGACGCTGCTCCTCCGTAACCGGACCATGCTGGCCGGTACGGTAGAGAACCCGAAGGTTGTCGGGATGGCCAAGCAGGGCATAGACCTTGCGGCCCTCGAGGTAGGCCCGCTCGACGGCGAAGGTGGGCTCGGAACCATCATTGTGCGCAGTGTGAATCAGGCAGCGACGCGGGGCGATGAGAGCGTACCAGCCGTGCGCATCGATCGGCAGCTCGTGCTCGCGGCCGGTATAGCCGCGCAGCGAGGGGAGGAACCATTCGGAAGGAAAG
Organism: Planctomycetota bacterium; assembly: GCA_003509045.1. Classification (GTDB taxonomy): domain Bacteria; phylum Planctomycetota; class UBA8108; order UBA8108; family UBA8108; genus UBA8108. The sequence goes on from DODI01000347.1 coordinate 1,972, forward strand.
TCCCGCGGAGCCTCGGCGCAGGTGTTTCTCGAGGTGAACCTGTAGGGGCTGGAGCCCGGCGAGCCGGGGCTCCTGGCGACAACGCTGGTGATCCGCTCGTCGAAGGCGGCGGCCACCAACGACTGCTTGCCGTAGCGCGAAAAGCCGATGATCCCGACCTTTCCCGGCGCGAAGCGGTAGCCGCTGGAGGGAGCCAGCAGGTAGTCGAGCGTGCGGCTGGCGAGCCAGGCCTTCGTCGAGATCTCGCTCCACGTCGCCTTCGGATACTCCTTGCGAAAATCCTGCCAGACGCTCTCATAGCGCGGGAAATCTTTCTCCCGGTGATGGCTGTCGACGCCGGGATACAGGCAGGCGATGTAGCCCCTCTCGAGCGCCAGCTCGGCCCAGCGCAACTGGTAATAACGCGGCTGGGTAAGAAGAATCGGGAAGGGGCCCTCACCCTTCGGCACCCAGACCCTGACCTCAAAGGATGCCTTTTTCGGGGTATCGAAGGTCAGCTGGACCCGGCGGCGAAGCGACCCATCGTCGGCTCTACGCTCATCGAGCACCTTCGCCGAAACCAGGCCGGGGGCCTTCTCGGGAAAGGTGCCGATGAAATAACGCTGCAGAAGCCTTGAGACCTCCTTCTTCCGCCGCTCCAGGTCCGCCCTGGTCCGCACCTCGGAGCCATCGTTGAGCTGGAGCAGGGGCGGGAGGTCGGCGCGGGCCTTGAAAACATCCGCCGCCGGCGCCCTGGCGCAGCAAAGCAGCAACGCGAAGTAGCCCATGGCAACAGCCGGTTTCCTGTTCATTCAGCGGGCTCCAATATTGGGGGGAGCGACATTCTACCTGAGCTTACCCCCACAAAGAAGGTTCCTTGCCCCAGTGCGCTGTTGAAACCGCCCCCGCCTGAGCGTTAACATGCCCCGTTGCTTGAATACCGAGGACAAAGCACATGAAGATAACCAAGATCTCCGCATACCAGGTCGACCTCCCCCTGCACGAGGGCAGCTACAATTGGTCCGGAGGAAAATCCGTCAGCGTTTTCGACAGCACAGTCGTACGGGTCGAGACCGATTCCGGTCTCGCCGGCCATGGAGAGATCTGCCCGCTGGGCCCCTTCTACCTGCCGGCCTACGCCGCGGGAGCGCGCGCTGGAATCGCCGAGCTCGCCCCCCATCTCATCGGTGAGGACCCAACCCAGCTGCGGCCCCTGAATCGCCGCATGGACGCGGCGCTCAAGGGACACCCCTACGTCAAGTCAGCCATCGATATCGCCTGCTGGGATATCCTCGGACAGGCCTCTTCGCAATCGGTCTGTACCCTGCTGGGCGGGCGCTACGGAGAAGACTTCCACCTCTACCGGGCGATCTCCCAGGAGTCCCCGGAGCAGATGGCCTCCAAGGTCAAGGGCTACCGGGAAGAAGGCTACCAGCGCTTCCAGCTGAAGGTGGGCGCCGACCCGGAGACCGATATCGAACGAATCCACGCGGTCAGGGCCGAGCTTCAGAGGGGCGAATTCCTCATCGCCGATGCCAACACCGGCTGGCTCATGCACGAGGCCGCCCGGGTGGTGCGCGGCGTACGCGATGTCGACGTTTACATCGAGCAGCCCTGCCTCAGCTACGAGGAATGCCTCGCCATCCGGCGCAGGACCGACCACCCCTTCGTGCTGGATGAGTCCATTGACTCGCTGGAGGTGCTTCTGCGTGGACGCGCCGACCGGGCCATGGATGCCGTCAATATCAAGATCAGCAAGTTCGGAGGGCTCACCAGGGCCAAGGAAGCGCGTGATCTCTGCGTTTCACTGGGCATCGCCATGACGATCGAGGATGCCTGGGGAGGCGACATTATCACCGCGGCGATCGCCCACCTGGCCCATTCCACCCCCACCGAG